>MNXL01000097.1 GCA_001871755.1 Anaerolineae bacterium CG2_30_64_16 | reverse complement strand
TGCAGCCAAAACAGGAATTGGCGGCATGGGGGTAGGTCTCAATTTGTAGGCGCGCACCCTTTGAGGTAATAAGATGTCCGCTGTTCAAAGAAACCGCATGACGTGGGGAAGCCGAGTCTCTCTCCGTTTGCTGGAGGAAGCAGCGGCGCGCGACGCCCGCCAGGACTTCACGCGTTTGACGCGTGAGATACGATGGGAGACTGCTCTGGCCGAGGATCTATCACGCGCCATTGACCTGGCACTGGCGCTGGAACTGGTACCCCTGGTGATGGAGTTGGCACAACGGGGGAAGCAAATATTCCCTGATAACCAACAGCTTCAGCGGGCAGCTTACGGGCTGAGTCCGCCGGTGGTCGTAGGAACACGTCCGGCGCAGGGAAATCACAGCGAAGCATCACTGGCCTGGCTGACCCAGCACAGCCATGAGTATCCTGGGCAATGGGTTGCTGTGCGTAACAATGTTTTATTGGGTGTCTCGTCAACTCTAAAAGATCTAAGCCAACAGATCGGCCCTGACACTGATACTCCTGAGACGCTCGTGGTGAAGGTGTTGTCTTTTTGTCACCCTGAGCGGGTCGGTCCCATGTACTCCGTTGCAGCGTGAAGCCAGCGAAGAGCCTGCCCTGAGGCCCCTCCCGAGTGCATCCTGAGCCTGTCGAAGGGTACATCGAGGGGCGCAGCCGAAGGGGTCTCGTCTTGGGACAGGAGATTCTTCGCTTTCTCACGCCGTCGCGAGAAATTCGGGGCAAAGCCGCTCAGAATGACCAGCATGGAATGTTTAGAACCGGACTTTGGGCCGATCTGTCTCCCAAAAGTCGATTCCGGATTTGGCTCCCAAATGCCCTTTGTAGAGGGCGAAAAGCGGAATCGACTTTTTTGACGCCGGAATGCGCTCTAAACATTCCATGACAAGCGGTCGGTGGCGGATTTTGCGGTATTGTCACCTTTTACTTCGGATATACTTAGACAAATCGAGCCAATTTTATGACAACCCAATCTGCCAATCTACCAACTACCCAACCAGCCAACGGACAGATCGGCCTGCTGGATAGGCTCGAGCGCGCCACGCGTTGGCGGCGCAATCGCCTGCTGGAGCCGGTGAAATGGCTGGCCTATGAGACCGGGCAGACCCGCCTGGTGCCGCCGCCCGACCGGCTGTACATCGAGTCCACCAACATTTGCAACCTGAGTTGCATCATGTGCCCTACGGGGCGCAAGGAGCAGGTGCGCAAGAAAGGCTACATGGACTTCGAGTTGTTCAAGTCGATCGTGGACCAGATGGCGCCACACGTCCAGGCGACCACGCTGCACATCTGGGGCGAGCCGCTGCTGCACCCACGCCTGTTCGACATGATCGCTTATTGCCACGCCAAGGGTCTGCGCAGCGAGATCAGCACCAACGCGACCTTGCTGGACGAGAAGCGTTCCCGCACGATCCTGGACGCGGGCCTGGGCGCGATCTACCTGTGCCTGGACGGCATGCGGCCCGAGACGTACGAGAAGATCCGGGTCAACGCCGACTACGAAAAGACCAACGCCAACATCCGCCGTTTCATCGAGATGAAACAGGCCGGTGGATACGGGACCCCCTTCGTGAATCTTCAGATCATCGAGATGGAGCGCACGATGGGCGAGGTCGATGAGTTCGTCAAGACCTGGAGTCTGCCCGGCGTGGACCGCATCAATGTCAAGCCGTTTGACTCGTGGGGCGGCCAGATCGAGGACATCAACAACCTGCGGGCCGACGACGGCCAACCGAAGATCCAGCGCTATGCGTGTCCCAACCTGTGGTATCACACGCACATCTATTGGGATGGCCGGATCGCGATGTGTGACCGGGACTTCAACCTGGCCTATGACCTGGGTAATGTGCGCAGCGAGGATGGCGGCGTGCGGGTGCTGGAGAACTGGAATGGCCCCAAGATGCAGGGCTTGCGGCGCCTGCACGTCCAGAGCGATCTGGAGCAGGTCTCGCCCTGCAACACGTGCACCGAGTGGGCGTGGTGGAAGCCGAGTCTCTTCAGATCGCACGGCAATTACAATGCCGCGAAACTGGGAGATCAGTGATTTGTAAGCCGGGAATTGGGAATTGGGACATTGGTAAATTGGTACATTGGGAATTGGTACATTGGGAATTGGTAAACTGAGGATCGGAAACGTAGCCCAATCTACCAATCTACCAATCTACCAATCTACCAACATACCAATCTACCAACATACCAATCTACCAACATACCCTTACCCGGTTCAACAGGAGCTCAGGTACATCAATCCTCATGACTATTCGAAAAGTAATTCTCATCCAACCCGGTCGGGACGGGCGTTTTCTTGGCCGCGGCACCAGCGAACCTTACACTTTGATGCGGTTGGCGTCCCTGGTCCCATCTGACATCCCGGTCGAGATCTGGGACGAAGACCTGATGGATCTGCCCATCCACACGCTGGGCAAACAGGATTTGGTCGGGATCAGCGCCAAGACGCTGTTGATCGACCGGGCCAGGATGCTGGCCGGTCGCATCCGGCAGCAAGGCGCAACGGTCGTCATCGGCGGCGCCCACGTCACGCTGGTGCCCGAGGAGGGCGAGACGTGGGCCGACGTGATCGCGGTGGGGGAAGGGTATCGCACGTGGCCCCAGATCATCCGGGATTTTGACGCTGGCACGCTGCAAAAACGTTACGTCGACGAGGAGTGGGCGCCGCTGGATTCCGGTGTGGCGATGTTGCAGGACCGGGTGCTGCGCCAGGTGGACGAGCACCGCAACTACTGGACTCCTTACCTGGAGATCACCCGCGGCTGCCCGCGCAATTGTACCTTCTGCACGGCGATTCGCGTGTCGGGCCGGAAGATGCGTTTGCGGCCGGTTGACGAGGTGGTCGAGGAGATCGAACGCCGCAAGCTGCGTCGCTTCTTCCTCACCGACGACAATTTTGGGTTGAACTTCCGGCTCAACCCGGACTACATGGCAGAGCTGTTTCGCGCCCTGGCTAAACTGCCACTACAAGGTTGGACCTGTCAGTCCGAGCAGCTGGTCGGTGAATACCCTGAGTTGCTGGATCTCGCCCGCGAGGCGCACCTGGACAAATTCTTCATCGGCTTCGAGTCGATCAACCCCGGCAACCGTCACGACCTGGGCGGCAAAGCCAGGGGGGACGTGGCGCATTACCGGCAGATGATCCAGCAGGTGCACGATCACGGGATTGGCGTGGTGGGGTTGTTCGTCTTCGGGTTGGACAGCGATACGCTGGACACTTTTCGGGCGACGCGGGATTTCGTGCGCACCAGCGAGCTCGACAGCGTCAGCGCCACCATCCTGACGCCCTATCCGGGCACCGTGCAGCGGGCCGGGCTGTTGGCCACCGGGCGCATCCTCCCACACGACACCTGGGAACTCTACGACACGAATCACGTCACCTATGTGCCGAAACACATGACCGTCGAAGAACTGGCCGAGGGCTACGACTGGCTGTGCAAACAGCTTTATCATCCGGCGCGCATCGTCGAGCGCGGGCTGCGAGCCTGGCGGCGGCACCCGTTCTCCCAAGCCCGGAAGCGCCTGATCTCCAGCTTCAGCACCGACATCGGCTACCGGCGGGAGTTCGCGCACCGGTATGCGTGACTCGGTGACACGGTGACGGGGTGACAGGGTGATGCGGTGATGGGATGACCCCTGACTCCTGACCCCTGACCCCTGTCCCCTGTCAGACTACGAGAGGTAATCCTGTGCGAGTTCTACTAGCCAGCCCTGAATCGGAGGTCTGGACTTCACGTAAACATATCCCGTTGGGCCTGGGGTATCTGGCGGCCGTCCTACGGGAGAACGGTCACCAGGTCGGCCTGTACGACGCGGCCATCGAGGATGAGCCGCTGGAGACGGTCGTTCGGCGCGGCGCCTACGAGTTGTTGGCGATCAGCGCGGTCACGCCGCTGATCGTGGACGCCTGGACCATGGCCAAAGAAGGCCAGCGGCTGGGCATGACCACCGTGCTGGGCGGCCCGCACCTGACGCTGATGCCCGAGGAGTCGATCGGCCCTGAGCACCCCGAGGTGGACTATGTCATCAAGGGGGAGGCGGAGGAGAGCGTTATCGAGTTCGTGGACGCGCTGGAAGGCCGAGGGACGCTGGAGACCGTCCACGGCCTCTACTGGCGGCGGAACGGCGAGATGGTCGTCAACGCGCCGGCGCGGCTGGTGCCCGATCTGGACACGATCCCCTATCCGGCGCACGACCTGTACAAGATCGGTCGCTACGCCAACCTGCAGCCCTTGACCGACGGCCTGGACAAGAAGGCGCGCGCCTACACCATCATGACCAGCCGCGGCTGTCCCTACAAGTGCACCTACTGCTCCAAGCCGATCACCGGCAACACCTGGCGCCCGCGCAGCGTCGAGAATGTCATCGGTGAATGGCGCTGGCTGGTCCGAGACCTGCGCGCCACTGAGATCGGGCTGACCGATGACATCTGGAATCTTAAGCTGGACCGGGCCAAGGCGCTGTGCCGGGCGATAATCGCCGAAGGGCTGAACACCGTGCCCTGGGTCACCGTCCACGGTATGAAGGTCAATCACACCGACCCCGAGCTCTTCCAACTGATGAAGGCCGCCGGCTGCAAGCGCGTCGGCTTCGGCGTGGAGAGCGGCGACCCACACATCCTGCGCGACGTGGTCAAGAAGGGCCAGACGGTTGACATGGTGCGTAACGCTTTCCGTTGGGCCAGGGACGCCGGCTTGCAGACCATGGGATTCTTCATCTTCGGTATGCCGGAGGAGAACGAAGAAAGCATGGAGAAGACGATCCGGCTGGCGCTGGAACTGGACCCCGATCTGGCGAACTTCATGCTGGCGACGCCGTACCCCGGCACCGAGATGTACGATGTGATCAAGGAGCACGGCAACATCTTCGCTAACGAGTGGGAAGACTACGCGATCCACTCGGACAAGGCGCGCTTCTCCATGCCCGGCTACGATCCCGACCTGGCCGTGCGCAAGTGGAAGGAAGCGTACCGGCGTTTCTACCTCTACCGGCCCAGGCGGGTGTGGGAAAAGGTTTCCCACAAGAGTTTCTGGACCGAGCTGCCGAGCACGATGGCGAATGCGATGCGATTTTTTGTGCCCGAGAAGGTCAGCGTGGCAGGGAAGGCGAGGTAGGCAGGGAAACAAGTAGACAAGGAAACCAGGTATCCTCTCAATTTGTAGGGGCATTGCCATCACGTGCCTGGCACTTCCGAAAAGTGCCAGGCACGTTCGCCCCAGATTATTGAGAAGATACAAAACCAGGGGCCGCTTCGCGGAAGTTGCATTTCGGCGGAACGGCCCTCTTTTGTTACCGATGCAGGTTGGGGTTCTCGGCATTCAGCCCCTCTGCTTGGGCGGCCGCAATGAGCCGGTCGTCGCCAGAGAGAAACGCAAATGAAACGGTCTTCGCCGAGGCAAATGCGGGCAAGACTTGCAGCACGTAACGTTTGACCAGTGCGCTGCTGTCCAGGAAGTAGACACTCACCACGCGTCCCTTTCCTCCAAGATGATTTCGGAAAGTGGTTTTCCCGGTGCGCGACCCAGACGGTCCGCCAGTTCCAGGCGCTCTCTTTCGGAGAGCGGCGTCACGCTTGAGTATCCGGGGGGCAGAGTCAGGATACCGGCGTTAGCCAGCTTTTGGATGATCTGTTCCGCTTCATCTTCTGGCTCCTCGGGCAGAATTTGCAGGCGCACCGTTTGACGTTCGCGTAACGGTACAGGGCTAAGGGGGCGTAACACACCTTTCTCGTAGACCGCGGTCACAACCTCTAACACTTTGCACCTCGCCGATCGGTAAAACCCTTTCACTGCGGGCATTATACCACATCGACGCAGGTCGTCTCAAAGCATGCCAGTAACCGGCGACTCTGAGTCGCCGGTCACTTCG
>MNXL01000211.1 GCA_001871755.1 Anaerolineae bacterium CG2_30_64_16 | reverse complement strand
ACCACGGCGGTCAGACGCGGGACGCCAGCACCGGGCTGATGTACTACGGCGCGCGTTTCTTCGACCCCGCGTTGGGGCGGTTCCTTTCGCCGGATAGCATCGTGCCGCAGCCGGGGAATCCGCAGAGTTTGAACAGGTACTCCTACACCCTGAACAATCCGCTCAAATATACCGATTCCTCGGGGCACTTCGCGGTAATCCCGCTTCTAATTACCGGAGCAGTAGGTGGCGTGGTCGGCGGCGGTGTGGATTTAGTCAAGCAATTGGTGATTGATCACAAGAACATCCAAGATGTCAACTGGGCTGAGACGGCCGGTGCAGCCGCAGGAGGATTTGTCGCTGGTGCTACTCTGGGCCTGGCACCTGCTGGTGCATCAGTACTTGGCTTGACACTGCTCGGTGGGCTTGGAAGTGCGGCGGGGGGGCAAGCCAGCGCGATCACGCAAGCTACCCTGGAGCATTATCTGGGGCAGAACCCGCAAGGGTCAATCTTGCAAGAAGCTCGCGATCTCGGCTTTCTTGACCTGGAAAGCGCAGCCATAGACGCAGGATCTGGCATGGCAACTGGCTTGGTGGGGACTGGCCTGGGCAAGCTGTTCAGATCCACAGGTCTCCTCTCTGAAGCGGCAGACACGATAACTCGCCGCGGCGAAGTTCCAATGATTCGCTGGGAGAAAACACTAGATCAGCCTGGAAAGTGGACGTTCCGCATGGAAGGTCGCATCATTGTGACTGACGCCGGCACTTTCGAAAGGCTGATACGCAGCGCCGTCCAGGGCGGTTACGAGTTTACGGAGAGTGTACTACTGGAGGCCATCCAGCAGGGTCTGGTCACAGTGGTCGAGGAGCAGACCGGACCATGAACAGACATGCCTGGCTACCTCTGCTTGTCACATGTGTGATCCAGACTCTTGCCACTACCATAAGCCCATATGCGGGGGCCTTCGCCGGCATCTGCATCGGTGTCTACTTGGCGGCCCGATTATGGTTCGTAAACCATCCTGTGACCTGGCGGTACGACTTGGCCTTCTGGTTGGCCCTGGCCGGCGTCTCTGTGGTGGCTGCCGGTTTGAGGACTGGCATTTGCACGGTACTGCCAGTCACCGGCTACACTATGCGCTCCTGTCTTTCGCTTAGCTTTGAGGATGCTGTCTGGCTTCATCTCGGAACGATAGGATACGTTGCTGCCATCTTCTGGTTATACGGTCGCTTCAAGATCTGGCGGGGCTCGCGACGTCGTTAGTGCCTGGTCATATCTTGGAAACTAGCACAAATTCCGCACGAACACATGCAAGATATGAAAGACGAGGCAGATTCGGCGGACCGAAACTTCTCACCTTCCTCTTGGGTCCACAACAGTATAGCGTCCAAGGAGGAGCGCGAGAGTGCGGTGGGTGCTCAAGGTGGTGCAGGACGGCGTGGAGAGCGACCTGGTCCCGGCGGTGACGGACGGCAGCCTGCAACCGGATCACTGGTACCAGTTGGACTTGGTGGTCGGCCTGAGCAAAGTGACGCTGTATGCCGACGGCCAGGAGAAGATCGCCTGGCAACGGGGCAGCAGCCCGCGGCTCACCGGCAGCCGCGTGGGGGTGGCGACCCGCGAGGGCATCGCTGAATTCCAGGAGCTGGAGCTGTGGGCCGTCGGGCCCCCTGGATCACGAAGCCGCGCAGTGACGCGAAGCACACGGAGCGCGAAGGCCAACAAGGGTAGCGGGGGTCTTCGCGCTTTGTGACCTTCGTGGACCTTCGCGCTTTCGTGATCCAGACCCCTGTGCGCCGGGTGCTGGTCTCTCGCTATGGGCATTTCCAATTGTCGCTTGAACATGGGGCGTGGACATCACGCTCGTTTGTGATGCAGAGAATCGCCTGCACTCAGGAGAGCCCTCGGCAGCACGAATCTCACCCTGGACAGCAGCGGCAATCGGGTCACCGAGCTGCGTTACAAGCCCTACGGCGACACGCGTTACATCACCTCCGGGCAGAAGACGAATTATCGCTTCACCGGCCAACGCTGGGACCAGGGGCATGGGCTGTACTGGTTCAACTCGCGCTGGTTCGACCCTGCCAGCGCTTTGCGAGGATAAGAAAAGGGGCTTCCACGGAAGCCCCCCAAGTCCCATCAGCAAAGGGAGTCAGGCGGGAGATCGCCCCCCGCCATTGCGATGTCCCTACCCTTCGATGCCGTAGTCGGCCGGCCGCTTACTGCGCAAGACGGCCCAGCCCATCGCCGCGATCAGAACCAGCATGACGATCCAGACGCCGACGCTGGTGGTCGTTTGGCGCACGACGATGGGCGCGATGATCACGCTGATCAGGTTGATGACCTTGATCAGCGGGTTCAACGCCGGGCCCGCGGTGTCCTTCAACGGATCGCCGACCGTGTCGCCCACGATGCTGGCCTTGTGCGCATCCGAGCCCTTGCCCCCGAAGCGACCTTCCTCGACCAGCTTTTTGGCGTTGTCCCACGCGCCGCCGGCGTTGGACATGAACACGGCCAGCAACTGGCCGGAGAGGATGACGCCGGCCAGGAAGCCGCCCAACGCCTCGGCCTTCAGCAGGAAGCCGACGACGATCGGGACCAACACCACGATGATGCCCACCGGCAACAGCTCGCGTTGCGCGGCATCGGTGGAGATCGCCACGGCTTTCTTGTAGTCCGGCAGCACTTTGCCTTCGCGCACGCCGGGCACATCGAATTCCTTACGCACCACCGCCACCATGCCGTTGGCCGCGCGCGCCACGGCCTTCACCAGCAGTGAGCCGAACAGCAGCGGGATGCCGCCGCCGATCAGCAGGCCGACGAAGACGCGGGGATCGGCGACATTGATGCCCTTGATGACCGCCTCAGGCGCGAGCTCGCCGGCCGCCACCATCGCGCGCTGGACCACGCCGATGTCGGTGATGAAGGCGCCGAACAGCGACACAGCCGCGATCACAGCCGAGCCGATGGCCACGCCCTTGGTGATCGCCTTGGTGGTGTTGCCCACCGCGTCCAGGTCGGTCATGATCTTGCGGGCATGGTCGGGCATGGAGGCCATTTCGCCGATGCCGTTGGCATTGTCGGAGATCGGGCCGAAGGAATCCATGGAAACCAGGTTGCCGGCGTGGGTCAGCCAGCCGATGCCGATCAACGCTACGCCATAGATGATGTAGTTGGCGCCCAGGTGGCCGTAGACCAACACGGAGACCATGATGGCCGCGCCGATCAGCATGACGGACCAGGTGCTCGACTCGTAGCCCTCAGCCAGGCCGCTGAGGATCGTGGTCGCCGGGCCGAAACGGGTGCTCCGAGCGATCTCTTGCACCGGCGGCTTGTCGGTCGCGGTGAAGTAGGCAGTCACGCGGTTGACGATGACGTTGAAGATCACGCCCGTCGAGACCATGGCGGCCGGTTGCAACCAGTTGACGTCGTGCAAGCGGATATAGACGAAGGAGAGCAGGAAGGACAAGCTGATGGTGATCACCGAGGAAACTTCGTAGGCGATCTCCATGGCGTGCCAGGCGTTACCCTTGGCGACCGTGCGCTCCCAGACCGGCACAGAGAAGGTGCCGATGATCGAGCTGATGACGCCGATCGCGCGCACCAGCAGCGGAAAGACGATCCAGTAGACGTTGCCGGTGATGCTCATCAACGCCAGGCCCAGAATCAACGTCGAAACGATGGTGACTTCGTAGGACTCGAAGATGTCGGCGGCCATACCGGCGCAGTCACCGACGTTGTCACCCACCTGGTCCGCGATGACGGCCGCGTTGCGCGGGTCATCCTCTTCCAGGCCCTCTTCCACCTTGCCCACCAGGTCGGCGCCCACATCGGCCGCCTTGGTGTAGATACCGCCGCCGACGCGCATGAACATCGCCAGCAGTGTGCCGCCAAAGCCGAAGCCCAGCAACACATCAGGCGCGGCCGAGCCGAAGAGAATGAAGATCGTCGTGCCACCCAGCAGCCCCAGGCCATCGGTCAACATGCCAGTGATGGTGCCCGAGCGATAGGCGATGCGCAGCGCATCACCGAAATCATGCATCGACGCGGCCGCCACGCGGATGTTGCCCTGCACGGCCATGCGCATACCCAACTGGCCGACGAGCAACGAGAATGTGGCGCCCAGGATGAATGCCCCAGCCCGGCCGAACGCGATCATGATGCGGGCATTGTCGCCGAACATGTGCACGGCTTCGGGGGTCGGCGGCGCAATCCAGACGCTGGCGAACAGCACGAAGACCAGAACCCCGATGAACGGCAGGATCGTCCTGGCCTGTTGCCCCAGGTAGGCATCGGCGCCCTCTTTGATAGCGCTCCAGATACGCACCATCGCCGGGGTGCCGGTGTCTGCGGCCATCACCTCGCGACGCAGCAGCCAGGCATAGACCAGGCTGATCAGAGCGACCACGAGTACGCCGTAGATGGCAAGCGTTTCGAATGCGGTAAGATCGATCCGACTCATGAGCTTGTGAGATTCCTCCTAACTAAAATGCTGTGAACAGACGGAGAACACGACGGCGCCCAAGAAAGGCAGGTTAGTGACGTGCCGCCCATCTGAGACGACGACAAGAGCAAAATGTAATTCTACTGGAGCCATAGCACTTTGTCAAATGGAACCCCCTTTCAGGCGCGTTTTCCTAATGGAGAAGGAAGTGGGTTTGACAGGCATGTCGTATGCGGGGATAATAGGGCCAAACCAGTTGGATCCTTGCACGCCAAACGAGAATCTTTTGACGGCCTTTGCCTGATTGGCTCCGGCCTGTCTGGGTGAAGCCATGCCGCTTTCAACCCGATACGAGAAAGTCCCTGGAACCGATGATCAAGACGCAACCGTCACAAATTGCAACTCGACAGCCACCCACCGAAATGGGACACCTACCGCCGCCTCGCCTGGTAGACACGCCCAGAGCTTTCACCGATATGCTGGCAACTTTGGCAGACGAGCGCGTGCTCGCGTTGGATACCGAATCCGATAGCTTGTACCGCTACTTCTACAAAGTGTGTCTGATCCAGATCAGCACATCATCGACGGACTACCTGGTGGATCCGCTGCGATTGCCGGACCTGAGCCCGCTGGGCGCGATCCTGGCCGATCCGGGCATCGAAAAGGTGTTCCACGCGGCGGAAAATGACATCCTGGTGCTGAAGCGCGACTTTCAGTTCGATTTCGCCAACATCTTCGACACCATGCTCGCGGCGCGCATCCTGGGCTGGCCCCAAGTGGGGCTGGCCGCCCTGCTCGCCGAACACTGCGATGTCCAACTCGACAAGCGCGCCCAACTCACCGATTGGGGACGCCGTCCGCTCACGGTCACCCAACTCAGCTACGCCAGGCTCGACAGTCACTACCTGTTTCCCCTCCGCGGGTTGCTGAAGGAGGCGTTAAAGGCCCGCGACCGCTGGACCGAGGCGCAGGATGTGTTTGCCGCGTTGCCCCACGTGACGTATGTCGAAAAGCCGTTCGACCCCGATGGCTTCTGGCGCACCAAAGGCGCTCGGGATCTCGAACCGGCAGAACTCGCCGTCCTCCGGGAGCTCTATCTCTGGCGAGACAGCCGAGCCCGGGACATGGACCGGCCGGCTTTCAAGGTGATGGGGGATCGGATGCTGATCAGGTTGAGCCGGGAACAGCCACGGCGCACCAGCGATCTGCCCTTGAACCGACGCCAGGCCGGCCGGCTGGGACCGGATATCCTGGCCGCGATCGCCCGCGGCCGCACCGCACCGACACCGCAATACCCCGTCCGCCAGAAGAACGACAATCACCGGCCCGACCCGGTGGTGATCGACCGCTACGATAGACTGCGCGCCTGGCGGACGCAGCGCGCGGCGGATCGTGGGGTAGAGAACGACGTGGTATTGACCAACGACGTTCTAATGACCATCGCGCAAGCCATGCCGGCGACCCTGAGCGACCTGGGCGACCTGGGCGTGATGGGACCCTGGAAACTGAGCGAATACGGCCCGGATCTACTGCGCGTGCTGGGGTCGGCGATAAGACCGGGCTGATCGGGAAGTGACACCCTTGCAGACGACGCGGATTCTGCCGCGAGAGCCACGCCATGTACGATGAGATTCGGATGGGAGATATCGTGCAGATGCGCAAACCGCATCCGTGCGGCAGTTCCCAATGGGAAGTGGTGCGACTGGGCGCCGACATCGGCATCCGCTGTCACGGGTGCAAACGTCGCGTCCTGCTCCCGCGCAGCCAATTCGCCCGCCAGGTCAAGGCGTTAATCCGCCGCGGAGAGCCGACCGATCAACCCAAGCCCTGGCATTCTTGACATGGTGGCAGGGTGACACGGTGACAGGGTGACACGGTGACAAGGTGACAAGGTGACAAGGTGACGCATGTCCATCCCAGTCACCCGTCTACCAATCTACCCGTCTACCAATCTACCCGTCTACCAATCTACCCGTCTACCAATCTACCAATCTACCAATCTACCAGTCACCAATCTACCAGTTACCAATCTGCCAATCTACCAATCTACTAATCTACCCGCCACCAATCTACCCGTCATCAATCTACCCGTGTGCCACCCAGCCGGATATTCAATGTCTAAGCCGACCAACCGGGGTTTCATCCCCGTTCTCACAAACCCGCATTTCCGCGCACTCTGGATCGCTCAGTTGCTCGCGCAGACGTCACAGCACGCCATCCATTTCATCCAGATGGTGTTGATCGAGCAGCTCACAGGCTCCACCGTGCACCTGGGCTTCACCATCCTGGCCTTCACCCTGCCCGGCGTGCTCTTCAGCCCGGTGGCCGGCGTGATCGTTGATCGCTTCCCCAAGAAGTGGGTATTGGTCACCTCCAATCTGGCCCGCGTCCTGCTGGTAAGCAGTTACTTGCTTGTGCTCAGCACTCTCCACGGGACCTGGGAGGTGCTGGCAATCTACGTCATCACGTTCTGCACCGCCACCCTGGCCCAGTTTTTCAGCCCGGCCGAGGCCTCCACCATCCCGCTCTTGGTCGGTGAGGATCGCCTGATGGAGGCCAACTCGCTGTTCACGCTGACCATGGCCCTGTCACAGGTCGCCGGTCTGCTGATTCTGGGACCGCTGGCGGTGAGCCTGCTCAAGGTGCAAGGCGGCTTTGTCATGATCGCCCTGATGTACCTGGGCGCCGCGATCCTCGTATCGACCATCCCTAAAGACAGACACTTGATCGGGGCCGAGGTTGCAGCGCCCCGCGTGTCCATCGCTGAGGGGCTGTCTGGGTGGCGACGGATGTGGGTCGAGTTCAAAGAGGGCTTGCAGTTCGTCACCAGCAAACGCAAGCTGAAAGCCGCCATGACGCACCTGGTCACCATCACCACGTTGGTGATGGTGATGGCCATGATCGCGCCGGGCTATGCGGCGCGCGTGTTAGGCATGGCGCCTGAGAACGCCGTGATCGTGTTCGCCCCGGCGGGGGTCGGCATGTTGCTGGCCACGGGAATCGTCGGCCGCTGGGGGCATGTGCTGCGTAGAGCGGGCTTCGCATACGTGGGGTTGGTCCTGGTCGGCCTGACCTTTGGAGCCATGGGGCTGTTGAGCCTGGACTATCAGCGCCTGCTCCAGCCGATCCTGCGAGTCTACCCGCAAGCCGCGTTCAGCCTGACCAGCGCGACCATGGCGCTGGGGTTCGTGCTGGGCCTCTGCATGTCAAGCGTCAACATCCTGGCCCAGACCGTACTGCAACAGGAATCGCCGGCGTATATCCGTGGCCGTGTTTTTTCGGTGCAGTTCATGCTCAACAACATCGTGGGCATCCCCCCGATGTTGGCATTGGGTGGCATCGCCGATGCCATTGGCATTCCGCGCGTGCTTGAAGTGGTTGGGCTGGCCGCAGTGCTCCTGGCCATCGCCAGCATCTTCGTGGCACGCGCAGATTTCGCCATCATCGCCATCAGGAGGCAGGCTCTGCACAGCGGCCAATTCCCAGCCAAACCGGCAACCCAACCCAGACCACACGCGCTGGCTGGCAAGACCACCGGCGGCGGCACGCGGTCAGAGCACACACCTGCCGCATCTACTCAGCCCCCTACCATTCTGAGCACAGTGAAGCCTCTTTTGAGCGAACCGGAAGGGCATCTCAGTTCTGACGTAGAGGAGATTCCCTTCGGCCCCACTCAGGGAAAGGTTCGCCGCAAGACATGTCCTGAGCGAAAGCCTGCCCTGAGGCCCCTCCTGAGTCTGTCGAAGGGCCTGCCGAAGGGTCGAAGGAGCCGCCCCTCAGAATGACCGCCCGAGAGTCACCCCCTTGTCGAGGTCAAATTATGCAGCGCGATGTACTGGTTGCCTATTTGGATGAATACCTGAACATCCACACCATCAAGGATTACGGGGAGAACGGCCTCCAGGTCGAAGGCGTGGACGAGATCACGCGACTGGCCTTCGCAGTGGATGCTAACCAATCCACCATCGATGGCGGGATCGCCAGCGGTGCGCAGATGCTGATCGTCCATCACGGGCTGTTTTGGGGCAAGCCGCTGATGATCGTTGGGCCGCATCGCCGGCGGGTGCAAGCCCTGTTGGTGGCCGGCTGCTCCCTCTACGCCGTGCACCTGCCGCTGGATGGCCACCCGGAGGTGGGCAACAACGCCCAACTGGCCGGCCTGCTGGACCTGACCGTGACGGGCGGGTTTGGCGAAGCGTTGGGAAACACGATCGGCGTGCTCGCGGCGGCCCCGCCAGGGTTGACGCTCGCCCAACTGGCGTCGAGGGTCCAGGCCGTGCTGGGCCAACCGCCGTTAGTGCTGCCGGGCAACTCTGACCAGGTGCAGACGGTCGGGATCATCTCCGGCGCCGCGGCCGGCGACATCAGTGAGGCGGCCCGGGCCGGCTGCGACACCTTCATCACCGGCGAAACCGCGCACGCCCACTATCACGACGCCGCCGAATACGGCATCAACGTCATATACACCGGCCACTATGCCAGCGAAACGGTCGGCGTCAAGGCGCTGGCCGTCCACCTGAAGACACGCTTCGGCCTGCCCGGTAGCTTTATCGACCGGCCAACTGGCCTCTGATTTGACATAGGACACCGCTCACAGGTATAATTGTTCGGCTATGGGCATAGTGGGTGAGACTTCTCTGTCTCGCCTGCTTTTTCTGTTCCGATCAGAAGATCGCGCTCGTTCGATCAGGCGTGATCTCATAGAGATGCGAGGAGTGTAGAGTATCATGGCAACCAAGCGAACGTATCAACCCAAGAAACGCCGTCGGCAGCGTCGGCACGGTTTCTTCAGCCGGATGAGCACCATAGGCGGTCGCCGGGTCCTGCAGGCACGCCGGGCCAGAGGCCGAAAACGACTAACGGTATAACTGGGTGGGACTGAAAGGGATCCGGAGGGTCTGACTTGTTGAAGCGCCGGTATCGACTGACTGACAAGGGACGATTCCGGCAGGTGCGGCAGGCAGGTCGCAGCTACGCCCATTCGCTGGTGGTGCTGTGTTTGTTGCCCAACGCGGCGCCGCATAGCCGATGTGGCTTTACAGCCAGCCGACGCATTGGCAACGCCGTGGGTCGGAACCGGGCACGGCGCCGGCTGAGCGAGGCCTTGCGCCTGGTGTGGGATCTGATCGAACCGGGCTGCGACATGGTGTGGATTGCGCGGCCGGGGATCAACGAAGCGACCTTTTCAGCTTTGCAGACCGCATGTGTGCGCCTTCTACGCCGGGCGGGCGCCCTGCGGACGCCCGAGGGCGCGGTTCCTGGCGATCCGCCGGCTATCTCCGCAGTCCCAACTAATGAACTGGTCGGCCATTCTGGCCGACACGAAACCAAAAGGTATGTGCCGGAGAGTGAGTGAGCGTGAAGCAAGTTTTCCTGGCGTGGTTGCGCTTTTACAAACGCTGGGTCTCGCCAGCCCTGCCCCCATCATGCCGTTTCACCCCGACATGTTCCGAGTATACCTACCAGGCGATCGACAAATACGGCGCGATTCGCGGCGGATGGCTGGGCATCCGCCGGCTGAGCCGCTGCCATCCCTGGCATCCCGGCGGGTATGACCCGGTCCCGTGAGGCCCGTCTAGAAATACTTCCCGCTCAGACCCGAAGGGTTTTCGGCAAGAGCGGTTCATGACTAACGTGCGCGGAAACCCTTCGGGTCTTGGACATTAAGGAGTTGTGATCAGAGTGAATAAGAAGCTCCGCACCCTGCTTCTGGTAGCAGTGCTGCTGCTCGTAGCCCTCTCGCTTTCCGGCTGTGGTGTGCCGCGCGGTGAGATCGACCTGAATGCCCCGCCCGGGTGGTGGGAGGCGCTCGTCGTCTACCCACTGGCTAAGCTACTGATGTTCCTCAATCGGACCATCTCGGGTGTCGGCATTCCATACAGCTACGGCTGGGCGATCATCGTGCTTACCATCGCCCTCAAGATCGTGACACTGCCGCTCACCTTGAAACAGCTTCAGTCTACCAAGGCTCAACAGGCGCTGCAACCGAAGCTCAAGGAGTTGCAGAACAAGTACGGCAAGGACAAGCAGAAGCTATCTGAAGAGCAGATGAAGCTCTACAAGGAAGCTGGCTTCAATCCGCTGGGCGGCTGCCTGCCCTTGCTCATCCAATTACCGGTCCTGTGGGGGCTGTATCAATCGTTGTACGTGCTGGCCAACCCCAGTGTGCAGGAACTCCAGGGCGCGGGGTTTTTCTGGATTCCCGATCTGTCCTACCCAAGCCTTGAAGTCGGCACAAAGTGGATCTCGGAGAGCTTCCAGGCCCAGGATTGGGGCAAGCTCTTCGCCTACTTCAGCCTCCCGCTGATCATGATCCTCTCCCAGTTGTTGCTGCAGAAGATGGCGCAGCCGCCGAAGGGCCCGAAGGGAGCGGGGGGGGACAGTCAGCAGCAAATGATGGGCCAGATGATGATGTTCATGCCGATCATGTTCGGCTACATCACCCTGGGCCTGCCCTCAGGGCTAACTCTCTATTGGTCCATCTCGAACGTGCTCAGCGTCGTGCAACAGTATTTTGTAACCGGCTGGGGTGGCTTGACCGATTGGCTGCCGATGCTGAAGACCCGCAGTTCGGAGATGGTGGGTATGACCGAGGCGCCGCCTCCGACAACGACGTCAAAGGCGATCGCGCCGGCCAAACCGGTCAAGCGGCGCCGGCGCAAGAAGTAGCAAATTCAGCGGACAAAAGTGCGCCGCCCAGCCTGGATGAACGGCGAGCCGGGCCATGGTGCAAGTTCGTTCAGGACGGGCGCTTGCGGCAAGCGGTAGCCCGTCGAAGGAAGCAAGCGAATGACAGGGGAAAAAAACGGAGAGTTCCGCGGAAAGACCATCGAAGCAGCCATCAGCGCTGGCCTGGCCGCGTTGCGGGTGTCCCGCGATGCGGTCGAGGTCGAGATTTTGCGTCCCGGTAGTCGTGGTGTGTTGGGCATTGGCGCCGAAGACGCGGTCGTTCGTCTCACGGTCCTGCGCCCCGCCAGACCGGAGCCACTGACCGCTGCCAGGCCCGCGCCCAAACCAGAAGCGAAGCTGGCGCCCAAACCTGAACTTGGGCCCGAACCCAAGCCCGAACCCAAGCCGGCCGCCAAAGCACCGCAGCCCGCGCCTGTCTCCCCCGCGCTGCCCGCGGCGAGCGACAAGGACTCGACCGCGCTCGAATTGGGCCGGGATTTCTTGGCCGGCTTGCTGGAGCGGATGAACCTGAGAGCCGAGATCGAGATCGTGCCGCAGAGTGACCATGAAGCGGATGACGACGACCGCATGCAGGTCCTGAATATCGTGGGGGACGACCTGGGCGTTCTCATCGGGCGCCAGAATGAGACCCTTTCGGCCCTGGAGTTCATCACCCGGCTGATGGTCAATCAGCAGAGTCGGGCGCGGAGCAGTTTCATCATCGATGTGAACGGCTACCGGGCCAAGCGGGCGGAATCGTTGCACAAACTGGCGTTGCGCATGGCCGAGCAGGTCCAGCAGACCGGCCGAACCATGGCCCTGGAGCCGATGACGCCGGCCGAACGCCGCATCATCCATCTGGCGCTGCGCGACCACGCCAGCGTCACCACCCAGAGCGTCGGCGAAGGGGATCGGCGCAAGGTCACGATCATCCCGAAAAAGGAATAACCTGGCCTGAGCCGCGCATGGCGCGCGCAGACAGGCCCCGGAATACGGGACACGCTTCCAAAGTAACGCCGGCCGCTGCTTCCCAGGCCGGCGTTTTCATTGACCCTCAATGGAGAGTATGCTACAATAGGGCCTAATCAGTTAGCCTTGCACGACAGACGCGAATTTTCTGATGGCATTTGTCTGGTTGGCTCTGGCTTGTCCAGGTTAGGTCGCGTAAAATACACCCATTCCTTTTCTTGTGAGGATTTTTTGCCCATCGACTTCCTGGCCATCGGCCATCTCACACACGACCGGACACCCGACGGCTTCAGGGTGGGTGGCACGGTCTCCTACTCAGCCGTCACCGCACAGCGGCTGGGACGACACGCGGGTATCCTGACGCGCGGCACGTTGGAGGGACTCCGCAACGGTTCATTACTCTACTCACCCGAAAACGTGACCGCACCGGTCGACAGCCCTCTGCACGGGGTGGCGATCCATATGTTGCCATCTACGGTGAGCACCACATTCAACAACATCTACCACGGCGGCCAACGCACCCAGATCCTGGAAGCCCTCGCCCCGCCGATCGAACCGGAGGAGCTGCCGCCGGCCTGGGACCGAGTGCCCATCGTGCTACTTGGCCCCCTGGTGCGGGAAGTGCCCCCGGCCTGGGTAAACGTCTTTCCCAAAGCGTTGCTCGGGGTAACACCCCAGGGCTGGATGCGCCAATGGGACGCCACGGGCCATGTCAGCCCGACGCGCTGGGAAAACGCGCCAGAGTTCCTGACCCGCGCCGATGTGGTGATCCTCAGCCGGGAGGACGTCGGTGGAGATGAGGCGTACATCGCCACGCTGGCGGCGCAAGCCCGCCTGATGATCGTCACCGATGGCTGGCACGGCGCAACGATCTATCACGCCGGCGGCTGCCGCCATGTGCCACCGCGCCCCACCCAAGAGATCGATCCGACCGGCGCAGGAGACGTCTTCGCCACGGCCTTCTTGATCCGGCTAGCCGAGACCGGTGATCCATTCACTGCGGCCCAATTCGCCAACGTGGTCGCCTCCATGTCGGTGGAAGGGGTCAGCATTGCCGGGATACCTTTCCGGGCCCGCGTAGAGGCGTGGCTAACCGATCACCAATAGGGGACTGCATCGATCGATCAGAGGCGTCCGTGACCCACATCTATGCTTTCGCAAACCAAAAAGGCGGCGTCGGAAAGACAACCACTGCGGTCAATCTGAGCGCCTACCTGGCTGGCGCCGGCCGCCGCGTCCTGCTGGTAGACACCGACCCCCAGGCCAATGCCACCAGCAGCCTGGGGATTACCGCAAGCGAGCTACCCCTCTCGCTCTACGATGCGCTGATCGGCGCCCAACCCCTGGCCAGCGTCATCGTCCACTCCCTTCAGGAAGGGTTGGATCTGGCGCCCAGCGCGCCCGCGCTGGCCGGCGCGGAAGTCGAGTTGGTGTCGATCCTCTCCAGAGAGCACCGGCTGCGCAAACTGCTGAAACCGGTGGCGGCCCAATACGATCACGTGCTGATCGATTGTCCACCCAGCCTGGGATTGCTGACGATCAACGCCCTTACGGCGGCCCAGGACGGCGTCATCGTGCCCATCCAGTGTGAATACCTGGCGCTCGAAGGGCTGGGGCGGTTGTGGCACACCATCCAACTGGCGCGCGAGAGCCTCAACCCCCAACTTTTAATCAGCGGCATGGTGCTCACCATGTTCGATGGCCGCACCAATCTGGCCAGCCAGGTGGTGGCAGAGGTGCGCAAACACTTCCCCGAACAGACTTTTCGCACGATCATCCCCCGCAGCGTCCGGCTCAGCGAGGCGCCCAGCTATGGGCAAACCATCATGACCTATGCGCCCACCTCCAGCGGCGCACTGGCCTACGCCGCCCTCGCCGAAGAGTTCCTGGCCCGCGAAAGAACCGCGGCCGCTTTGCTCTTGGAGAAGGAGGGATCATGAATGCACAAACCCGCGGTCTGGGGCGCGGCCTGGGCGCGCTGATCCCCCCGGCAGCACCACTCCCGCCCGCGGAACCCACTACTGGCCCAGGGGCCGCGGCCGGCATCCTGACTGTCCCGGTCGAGGATATCGTCCCCAACCCGCGCCAACCCCGCTCGACGATCGACCAGGGTGCGCTCGATGAATTGGCCGCCTCCATTCGCGCACATGGCCTGATCCAGCCGCTGATCGTCACCCATGCGCCCCCAACTGTGGCCGCCCCCTACCAGTTGATCACGGGCGAACGGCGCTGGCGAGCTGCGCGCATCGCCGGGCTGGCCGAGGTGCCGGTGTTGGTCAAGGAGGCCACGCCGCAGCAACTGCTCGAACTGGCCCTGGTCGAGAATATCCAGCGCGCCGACCTCAACCCTTTGGAAGAAGCCGAAGCCTTTCAGGCGTTGATAACCGACTTCGGCTTGAGCCAACAAGAAGTCGCGGATCGCGTCGGCAAGAGCCGCGTGGCGGTGGCCAACGTGGTTCGCCTGCTGCGCCTGCCGGACCCGGTCAAGGCCCTGCTCGCCGAAGACAGCCTGAGCGAAGGCCACGCCCGGGCGCTGCTAGGATTGGCCGACGACGAGCTGATCGTTCAGGCGGCCGGGCAGGTGATCACCCGAGAGCTGACCGTGCGTCAGACCGAGGAGTTGGTGCGCCGTCTGGTGACGGTGGCCGACGCGGCCGACGCGGTCACCACTTCGGGGGACGAACACGCGGACGACCCGGACACGCGCTACACGCGTAGCCTGGAGGATGCGTTTCGCGGTGCGTTGGGCACCAAGGTCGCTCTGACGCGCGGCAAACGCGGTGGCCGGCTGGTGATCTCCTTCTACTCGGAAGAGGAATTGCAGACGATCTACGAGCGGATCGTCGGCATGGAAGAGCGCCGCGCCTTCGGAAGCATCCCTTGAATCTCTACGCTGACTTGCTCTTCACCGGCAGGCGAATCTACACCGCCGACCCCACGTACCCCTGGTGCGAAGCCGTGGCCGTGCGCGGGAACCGCATCCTTGCGGTGGGCCAAACCACCGAGCTGGCCGAGCTGCGCGGGCCGCAAACGGAGGTGATCGCGCTGGGCGACCGCCTGCTTTTGCCCGGCTTCACCGAGAGTCACATCCACCTGATCGAGCTGGCGCTGCGCGCTGGACAGGTGAATGCCACCGCCGCGCCCTCCGCGGCTGCGGTGGCAGCCCGGGTGGCAGAGCGAGTCGTCAGCCGGCCGGCCGGCGGCTGGATCCGGGGAGGCGGCTGGGACGCCAACCTGTGGGCTGTGGGCGAGCGCCCCCACCGCGCGCTGCTCGATGCAGTCACAGGGAACGTGCCCGTCGCACTGGATAGCAAAGATCTGCACTCGGTGTGGCTCAACTCCGCAGCGCTGCGCCACGTCGGGATCCGCACGGCCACCCCGGACGTGCACGGCGGAGTTATCGAAAGGGACGCGCACGGGGAACCGACCGGAGTCCTGCGCGACAACGCCATCAATCTGATCCGCGCCACCCTGCCCCAACCCGATCTGGCCGAAACGACGACTGCGGTGCGCGCGGCAATCCCTGCTCTCTGGCGCAGCGGGCTCAGCGCGATCCACAACGCCAGTGACACGTTGGACGGACTCGCGTTGCGCACGTGCCAGGCATTGCGCGGGACAGGCGATCTCGGGTTACGCGTGCTCCAGCAAATGCCCGCCGGCAACCTGTCCCATGCCCGGACATTGGGACTCCGTAGCGGCCTGGGAGACCCCTGGCTCCGCATCGGCGGGATCAAGATCTTCGCGGATGGCGCGTTGGGCAGCCGGACTGCCTTGATGCTCGAACCCTACGAGGGGGAACCGGACAACCGGGGAGTGGCGACTACGGCTGCGGAGGAATTGCTGGCGCAGGCGCTGGACGCCAGCGCGGCCGGGCTCAGCCTCACCATCCATGCCATCGGCGACCGCGCCAACCGGGACGTGTTGGACGTGTTGGCGGAAGTGCGGAGGCGCGAGATTGCGGATTGCCGATTGCGGATTGCCGATTGTCCGGGTCAGCAGCCGAATCCGAAATCCGAAATCCGAAATCCGAAATCAGTTCTCCGCCACCGCATCGAACACGTCCAGTGTATCCACCCGGATGATTTGCCCCGACTGGCCCAATTGGGCGTCATCGCGTCCGTTCAACCGATCCATGCCACCTCCGATATGGCGCTGGTGGACTGCCACTGGGGATCGCTGCGCGCCCGGTCGGCCTACCCGTTCCGCAGCTTGCTCGCCAGTGGCGCCCGGCTGATCTTTGGCTCGGACGGCCCGGTGGAGCCCCACGCGCCGCTGATCGGCATCCACGCGGCCGTCACTCGCCGCCGCAGCGATGGCACGCCGGGGCCAGAAGGCTGGCAAGGCCAGGAGCGCGTCACCGTGGCCGAGGCCGTGGACGCCTACACCTGCTGGCCGGCCTACGCCGCGGGCGAGGAAAGCTATCGCGGACGCATCAGGCCGGGCTACGTGGCCGACCTGGCCGTGCTCTCGCAGGACATCTTCACGATCGACCCGATGGCGATTTTGGAGACGCGGGTGGAGATAACCGTGGTAGATGGAAAGATCAGGTGGTCGGGTTGACCTGCCGCAACAGGTCGTCGGCCAGCTCGAGGTAGAAGGCGCGCAGCTCTTCCAGGGTGATGGCTTTGAACATCCTGGGCAGCGCGTCGAACCGGGTCACCTGGCGCATGGAATAGCCGAGGTAAAACTCGGTCAGCCCCCGGTCTTTTTCTTGCGCCAGCGAGATGAGGGTCTTCAGATCGTGGCCGGCGTGCAGGAGGAAATACAGGTCAACAAAGTCCTTGGCCGCAGTACGCCCGAAGATCGCGGCGACCTTATTTGTGGCGATATTAACCCAGGAATCCACGATGACGCCGCCGACCGCCTGGCGTTGGCCGAACTGCGGTCCCACCTCGCGCACCAGGTCCAGTTTCAGCGGCGGCAAACCTGGACGCGTCAAGAAGAACTGCTGATAGTACGGGGCGCTGATACCGCTGGTCAGGACGCCCTGCGATTCCTGGGCGATGTTTGGCATGACGCGACGAGCTTGATCAAGCGCCTCTGCGTCCAAGGTAAACAGATCCAGGTCCTCACTCGGCCGGTGCCCCAGGTAGAATGCGGCCAGAGCTGTACCACCGGTCAACCAAAACCGCTGTGCAATCGGATCGGCGAAAAACACCGCCAAGCTATCTTGTTGCAGCGGTGTCAGGACCCCTTCTATCAACTGCGGTTCTCGGTCAGGAAGAGTGGTGTAACCCGCCGGCAGCTCGTGCAACGCCGGCGCTCCGCCACCCTGGTCCCACACCTCGAGGGCGTGCGCCCACATCTCTTTCACAAAGGGAAACCGCCAGGCGATCCGGTCAAAGTACACCCGGATATCGTCCAGCGTCAGGTATTTCCAGATGTCGTTCCAGTGCGCGTACTGCACGATGCGACCGACGAGCCACGTCTTGCGGAACTCGTCATCGCCCCGCAGGATCTCCCGGACCTGCTCGTCGCTGATATCGTAGTCCCAGATGAAATAGGGCCGCTCCATCGGTGGCTCCTCTACCGCAGCACCCGCTCGTCCCCCTGCCGCCGCGTCACCTTGCGCTCGTCCAGGTGTTCCATGACCGCCAGCGCGTACTTGCGGCTGGTGTTGAACGTATCCCGCACCTGGGCCACAGTCATGCTGCCGTGTTCGCGAATAAACGCCACGATCCCCGCGAGGATCTCGTCATAGGTCTCGCGCAGGAACAGCACATCCTCGCTCAGCCGGACCAAGATCCCTTGATGCAGCAATGCGCTGACGATATCAGGGCTCGTGACGGCGCTGCTCTCGGCCATGGAGGGGGGTGTGTAGGGCTGGCGGCGGAACGCGTCCAGAAGGGCGGTCACCCGAGCCTGCTGCTCGGGGGTAAAGACAATGCGATGACCCGGCCGACACAGATATTCGCCGGCCTCCTCCAAAACCGCCTCAGCGATGCCGCGCGCGATGAACTCGTTGAACAACTTCGGCGACCACTTATCCCGCCCCTGCAGGCGGCTCTTGAGCTCCTCGCGAGCCATGCCAGGTCGCAACGGATACTGGGCGTGATACTCGGCCAACACGTCGGCCATGCGCGTGGCCAGTTGGCGCCAGCCCCCGATGGAGAGCGCCGGCGTGTTGCTGTTGACCAGCGGCGGCTGAGCCACGCCGAGTGGGAGCACCTGCCCCTTTGCGATCATCCCGGCCAGGGTCGCCTCGGCCGTCGTCGCAGCCAGACCGCTACCCTCAACCAATGCCTTGAGGGAAGCGGGTTCCATGGTCGCCAGCGCGTGCAGCAACAGGTCTTCCGGCGTGCCGCGCGCCAGGGCCTCCAGTTGGTCCAACACCTCACGCTGGAACCGCCGCCAACGGCGCCGCGGATGCGGATCGACCACCTGCCCGCCCCCGACGGTCACACTCGGCGAAGGATGACGGACAATGAAACGATCACCGGTCACCAGCGCGACCGGAGACTCCAGGCGCAACTGGACCCAACCGGACCCGCCCGGCGGAATCTCCTCGGCGTCCAGCAAACGGGTGTGGGCCGCCACCTGCGCCGCGCCGCTGAAAAAGTCCACAGCCTGGTTGTGCCGGAGCGGCCCCACCGCGCTGTTGGCGACCAACCGCAGCCGGACGTCCACGAGTCCGGTGCTCCGCAGCGCGCCCGGGCGCGCGACCACCATGCCTCGCACAAGTTCATCGGGGTGGACGCCGGTCAGATTGATGGCCAGTCGGCTGCCCGGCAAACCCGTTTCGACCGCGCGCTTGTGCGTTTGCAGGCTGCGAATGCGCGCGCGCAAACCGCCCGGCACGATCTCGACCTCATCGCCGACCCGAAACTGGCCGTCACTCAGGGTACCGGTCACCACGGTGCCAAATCCGGCCACGCTGAAAGCCCTGTCGATCGGCAGACGAGCCTGATCGCGATCTCGCCGCGGGGGCGCCGCGGCGAGCACGTCGGCCAGCGCCTGCTTCAACGCCTCCAGGCCTTGACCGGTGCGTGCGGAAACCGGCACAATCGGCGCGTTGGCCAGGCAGGTGCCGGCCAGCGTCTCCTGCAGGTCCGCCTCGACCAAATCCAGCCAGCCCTCCTCGGTGATCACATCCACCTTGGTCAACGCGACCACCCCGGCCGGCACCTGGAGCAGATCCAGGATCGCCAGGTGCTCCTCGGTCTGCGGCATCACCCCTTCGTCGGCCGCCACCACGAACAGCGCCGCATCGATGCCACCCACACCGGCCAACATGTTCTTGATGAAATCGATATGGCCCGGCACGTCCACGACCCCAACCGTCGAATCGAGCGCGCTGCCCGGCTGCCCGCCCGGCTCCCGGGGCGCGGGCAACGTCAACCACGCGAACCCCAGGTCGATGGTCATCTCGCGTTCTTTTTCTTCCCGCAACCGATCGGGGTCGATACCAGTCAGCGCGTGCACCAACGTCGATTTGCCATGATCCACGTGGCCGGCCGTGCCGATGACACGCATGCATGCCTCCGTCGCGACGGCAGGGGTGAGGTCTCATCCGTCGCCAACTGTGTTTTTCTATGACTCCGCTTTGGGGCGACCCTCCACGGCCGCGCCGATGGCGTCCAACAGTTGCTGGGCCTGGTTCAACTGCTTCTGGCCCAGCAACTCTTGCACCCGCCACAACGCCTCTGCCTCGCGCTGAAGCAGCGAGATGCCTTGCTCGACCGGCGGGAAGCGCTCCTGCATCTTCTGATTGATCTTGTGCTGCTCCTGGTTGGCGTATTCCCAGCGCAACATCTCCTTCTTCCAACGTTGCTCGTTTTCGGCCTGCCACTCGGCTAACTCCTTGCGCTGCCGCTCCTCGGCCAGCCGTTGCAGTTCCGAGACCTGCTTCTGCTCCCGGACCATCTGGGCCTGGAACTCCTCCAGCGCCTTGATCGCCCGGCCGGCTGCCTCGTACCGGGCCGCAAACTCGCGCATCAGAGCGGCCTGCTTCTCGATTGTCTCGCGCTGCTGACCGAATTCCTCCTCCCACTGGGCCATCTGGCGGGAGCGATCGACCTCGGCCACCTTCAGCGCCTCGATGAAGGCCTGCTGGTCGCGGCGGACCTGGTCCAGAAGCGGTTGGATGCGCTGGAGTTCCTTTTCTACGCGCTGGATCTTCTCCTCAACCAACGGTTGTTTGCTGGCCAGTCCATCGGTCCGCTTGAGCAGTTCGACGTTTTCCGCCTGGATCTGGGCAATCCGCTTGTTGTCCTGCGCGCGTTGCTCCACCATGTACGGCAGACTGCGCGTGCGCTCATCGACATCCCGGTTGAGAATGCTCAGCGCCTGGCGTTGCGCCAACAGCATCTCGCCCAGGCGTTGGTCCTCAGCCTGCCGCGTCGCAAGCTCCTCCTCGACGCGGCCCAGTCGCAGTAGTTCCTTGCGCAACTCGGCGATGCCGCGCGCCAAGATTTCCCGATCACTCAGCCGCGCCCGCTCCGTTTCCCGTTCGGCCTGCAAGCGCGTCTCGGTATGCTTGTCCAGCATCACCACAACTTCGTTCTTGAACTGTTGCAGCGCCTGCTCCAGTTGCGTGAAGCGGGACAATTGCGCATGGGTGCTCGCCAGGCGTCCCTCGAGATCCTGGATGCGCCGCGCCTGCTCCTGTTTCTCGATGGCCATGCTTTGCAGGCGCTGATCCAACTTGGCGAGTTCATCGCGATCGCGGCGATGCTCCTCGTCCAGCCAAGTCACCATCTGGCTCAATTGTGTCAGGTCCATAAGCCTCTATCCTGGGTTTGCGCGCCCGCCGTGCGAGCGCTTCATTCGTTTAGCTCAACGATCTCGCCGGTCATCAGGAATGCCACCCGCTCGCCGATGTTCGTGGTGCGGTCGGCAAACCGCTCCAGGTTGTGCGCTACCCACATCAAATAGGTCGCTCGGGTGATGGTGCGCGGGTCGGTCAACATGATCACCAACAACTCGCGAAAAACCTGCTCGTTAAGTTGATCGACTTCAGTATCTCGACTTGCAAGTCGTTTCGCAGTCTCCACATCACCCTTGACAAAGGCTTGCAGTTGCCCCTGCAGCAGTTCCCGGCCGATCTCGGCCATGCGGGGCACATCGATCAGCGGCTTGAGCAGCGGCTGATCCGAAAGGCGCAGCGTCAACACCGCGATCCCCTTGGCGTGGTCAGCCATCCGCTCCAACTCCGAGGCGATCGCCGAGATGGAGATGATGGTGCGCAAATCGCGCGCGACCGGCTGTTGGCTGGCAATCAGAAACAGGCATTGTTCCTCGATCCGGCGCGCCGCCTGGTTGACGAGCTGATCCCCAGCGATGACCGCGCGCGCCAACTCCTCGTCACGATCGGCCAGCGATTGGACGGACTGTTGCTGCGCGTCTGCCACCATCGCGCCTAAATGAAGCAAGCGCTCCTTGAGTGCGGTCAAGTCCGCTTCGAAACTCTCTCGCGGCACACGTCTACTCCTTTGCTCAGGATTTGGTGGGTCAGGCCCAATACATTTCAGTTAGTGTTCCGGAGTATCTTCTCAATTCTTTGGGGAATCGCTCGCTGTGGCCGGTCTCCTGACCGAGCCACGGTGGCGGATACGTTCCGGAATCGAGTCTTTAACCGGAGGCGCCCCGCCTGAAGGCTCTACTCCAGGCTTAGGACTGAGAAGTAAATAACTTGCGCAAGTCACCCCTTCATTTGCCGGAGCAAGTGAGTAAATTATTCAGTCCTTAGCCCTTATCTGAACCGTATTGGGGTTAGGCCCTATTATAGCATCCTTTACGCCGCGGCTAAAACCGGTGCGCCGCGCTGCGGGTCGCAGCACGCTACGCCGATGCGATCCTGCCCACTTTGGCGCCCGTCGAAAAGCGTGCTAAGATGGCTCTGCGCGACGCGAACGTATCTTCTCACCATCCAGGCCTGAAAAGTGGCCCGATACGCGGCGACCGTGATCGAGGCTCATCTGGCAGGAGGATCCATAATCATGCAACCGACGCTGGCGGTAATCGATATCGACATCTTCAGTGGGAAGGACGAACTGGTGCGCGAGGGGTTGCTGGAAAACCTGGCGTGCTGCACCGGCGAATTCATTACCCCACTGTGGGTCAACTGGCTGCGCGAGCGGGCCGATCTGCGCGTTGTGTGCCTGGTCCACGACCTGACCCGGTTCGACGACTTCCTGCTAGACGTCATCCGCACCGTGCCGGGCGTGCGTGGCACAGCGGCCCAACTCATCTTTGACGGCGTTGTCCACGGCGATGTCGTCATGGATCTGCGACTGCAAAACTCCGTCTGGAACCCACGCGCCGCGGCCACCGTGTTCGTTAAATCGCAACCTGGCCAAGACCGCGAGGCATACGACGCCTTAATTCGCCTGCCGAAGCACCAGGAGGTCGATGTGGTGTGGGTGGTGAAGCTTTTCCACTCCAACGAGGCCGACCTGATGCTGGTCTTGCTGGGAGAGCGCACGGCCGCGCTCACGGGCTACGTAATGAGCTGGGTGCGGACCATACCTGGGGTGGTAGACACGCAACTGACCAGCATTCTGGATTGGCAAATCTTCGGCCAGGCCGAGGACTTCATCGAGCTGGCACGGCGTTTCCCGGAACCCACCCCCACAGGGCATCGCCCTGCAGCATGAATACTCCGCGCCTCTGTCACTCCTGGACCGCCCACGCCGGTCAGAGCTTTGTGATACGCCAGGCCGCGCCCGCCGACGCGCTCCAGATCCTGGCACACACCCGCGCAGTCCTCACGGAGCCGGAGTGGAATATCACTGAGCTCCGGGAGTTCAGACACACGGTGGCCGAGGAAGAGGCCTGGATCCACAGCTTCCAGGATCGACCGCACAGCATCTTGCTGGTCGCCGACTTTGGCGTGGCCGAGACGCCCCTGATCACCGGCATCCTCGCTTTCAACACCCAGAACCGCTTTCGGACACGGCATCGCGGCCGCCTGGGCATCAGCGTGCAGGCCCCCTACCGTCGCCTGGGCGTGGGCGAGGCGTTGCTGCAAACCCTGCTGACATGGGCCAAGGTCGAACCCGAGCTGGAACGAGTGGAGCTATCCGTCTTTGCGCACAACGGCCGGGCCATCAGTCTCTATCGCAAGCCGGGTTTCCAGGAAGAAGCGCGGCTGAGCCGCGCCTTCAAGCTCGCCAACGGCGCCTACTATGACGACGTGATGATGGTCAGGTGGGTCAAGTAGGAATATCCGCCACGCGGATCTCCTGCCTCAATTCGCTCGCCCGCAGCATAGCCACGATCAACCGCAAATCGGCCAACGCCTCGGCTGGCGTGGATCGCGGCGGTTGCCCGGTGCGGATCGCCTCGGAAAAATCGCGATACATCGCCACCAGGCCATCCTCTTCAGACGGCAGGGAGCGCTCGTCAACCGGGCGGCCCCGGCGCCACAACCCCATCCGATCCCGCCATACCGACAACACACCGTCCGGGCCGGCCACTTGCAGCGGCTGCTCCGGACCAGGCACAGCGTGCGTCGCCGCGTAGGTGCCCAGACAGCCGTTGGCAAAGCGCAACGTTGCGCTCAGCGTGTCGGCCGGGATCAGGTCAGGCCTCACCAGCAGTGTCTGCCCACTGATATGCGTCACCTCGCCGAGCATCATGCGCAGGGCCGCCATGTTGTGTACGCCCTGGTCGCTGAGATAGCCACCGGGGTGTTGGGGGTTCCGGCGCCAGGCCGTCAGGTAATACGGGTTATCCTGCGGCATGTACGCGTAGAATGTCCAGCGCATCACCTGCGGCGGGCCGATCACACCCTCGGCGATCAATTGCGCCGCGCGGCGGTAACTGGCGACGTAGCGGTAGTTCTCCGCGACCATCAGCACACGGCCATATTGCGCAGCCCACGGCAACATCCGCGCGCCCTCTGCCAGGCTGACAGCGATCGGTTTCTCGACGATCACGTGGCTGCCGGCAGCCAGCGCCGTCTGTGCAACCTCCGGGTTCAACTCCGGCGGCAAGGCCAGCGCCACCGCGTCCGGTTTCTCGGCGGCCAGCATCTGACGATAGTCAGTGTAGACGGCTGGCCGACTACGCGTGGCCGCGTGGATGGTCTCGGCCAACGCCTCGGCCTTGGCCGGCGTCCGGTTGACCAGTGCGATCACGCGAAAGTCGCGCGGCAGCGTCCGCAACGCGGGCCAATGTTTGCCGGTCACGATCAGGCCGGTACCGATGATGGCGATGCGAATGGGGTCGGGCATGGGGATCTCCCGGGAAGACGGTCAAGATATATCTTCTCAATTCTTCGGGGAATCGCTCGCTGTGGCCGGTCTCCTGACCGAGCCACG
>MNXL01000396.1 GCA_001871755.1 Anaerolineae bacterium CG2_30_64_16 | reverse complement strand
GTGCAGCAGTTGACCGGCCAGGCCGGCGCCAATCAGGTGCAGGGCGCGACTATCGGCATGGCGCAGAACATCGGCGGCAGCGGTGCGACGGTGATCACGCATATTCTGAGCGCGATCTGAGACAAACCGGGTTTCTCCGAGAAACCGGGTTTGTGACGCCTGCCAAAACCTATCAGCGGCCATCTGCGCAGGCTTACGGCTCGATCCTGGTAGCTTTTGGGAGGCGGGCTGCGGTAGAATGTAAGCCACGTGGGCGGACCGCGCCCCTGTCCTGATCGGGCAAACCCAGGATAGAAATGCATTTTGATTGAGGAGGACCCAACGGAATGTCAATCCCTCGCAACTGGCGCACTCGCCAGCAACGCTATAGCCTGAAGGCCGAGGTGTGCAACACCTGCGGCAACACTATCTTCCCACCGCGGGATGTCTGCCCCCACTGCGCCGAGCAAAAGCAGAGTTGGACGAATTTGAGTGGCCGTGGCGAGGTCTATTCGTACACGACCATGTACAACGCGCCGGGTGGGTTTGAGGAGTACACCCCCTACACCATGGCGCTGGTCAAGCTGGCAGAAGGGCCGATGGTTACCGCACAGATGGCGGACGTGGATGGTGACAAGGTATTCGTGGGAATGCCGGTGGAGATGGTCACCCGCAAGTTGAGCCAGGATGGCGACGAAGGGCAGATCCTGTACGGCTACAAGTTCCGGCCGTTGTTGCGCCAGGCTGCATAGTTGTCAGAATCGCGCAGAGGCAAAGGCCCCGCAGGGTTCTCGAGAATCCTGCGGGGCCTTTTTCATCATAAGCCGCCATTCTGTGTTATACTGAGCGCACGTCAGTCCTCGGCCCTTCGGCATTGCTCAGGACGTGCTTCGCTCAGTCACACCCGTGAACGCGGGACGTCATTCCCGCGAACGCGGGAACCAGGGGTCTGGATTCCCGCTTTCGCGGGAATGACGTGCGTTGAGATTGCAGCGTGCGTTTAGTGCATAATAGGGCAAATCCTCTTACAGGAGGCGAACGTGGGCAAAAAGAATTCCGATAAGCCGGTAGTCGGTGTGGACCTGGGCGGTACCAAGATCCTGGCCGGCGTGGTCGATGTGGAGGGCAAGATCCTGGGGATGGCCAAGCGCGCCACCAGGCCAGAGGGCGGCCCGGAAGAGGTGATCGCCCGGATCGCCAAGATGGTTCGCAAGGCCGTCAAGGAGGCAAAACTCGACATGACGGACATCGCCGCCATCGCGACCGGCGCGCCGGGGCCGTTGGACCCCGATCAAGGCATCGTCTGGAACACGCCGAACCTGGAGGGCTGGGACGGTGTCCCGTTAGGTCCATGGCTGCAAGAGGCGCTGGGCCGGCCGGTGTTCATCGAGAATGATGTCAACCTTGGCACCCTGGGCGAGTACGCGCTGGGCGCCGGCCGTGGGGCGCGGGACGTGGTCGGCATCTTCGTCGGCACCGGCATCGGCGGCGGGCTGATCCTGGACGGGGAGCTGCGTCAGGGTTTTCGCAAGGCGGCCGCGGAGATCGGGCACATGATCGTGCTGGCCGATGGGCCGGTGTGCGGTTGCGGCAACCGGGGGTGCGTCGAAGCGGTGGCCAGCCGCACGGCCATCGAGCGCGACATCCTGGCTGGGATCAACGCGGGTCGCGAGAGCCTGATCCCCACGATCATGCAGCGCGAGGAGCGCGACCGGCTGACCAGCGGCGCGCTGGCCGAAGCGTACCGGGGGGGCGATCCGTTGGTCACCGAGGTGATCGGCAAGGCGCAGTTCTATCTGGGTTTGTCAACGGCGTCCGTGGTCAACCTGGTGGATCCCGAAGTGGTGATCTTCGGCGGCGGGGTGACAGAGGCACTGGGAGAGGGCTTCCTGGAGCCGATCCGCCGGGTGGCCTATCAGAACTTCATCAACAAGCGGGGCGCCGAGGGGGTCAAGATCGTGCTGGCGCAGCTTGGGGACAACGCTACGCTGCTGGGCGCGGCGGTGTTGGCAAGACGCAAACTGGCAAAGGGTTGAACGTTGGAACGTTCCAACGTTCCAACGTTCAACGGTTACCGCCGTTCTTCCTCATCCCGCACGAAGACCGACAGGACAATGCTGACGACGCTGACAACCAGCGCGCCGAAGAAGGCGGCCCAGAACCCATTTACGTGGAAGCCCAGGTTCAAGACGTCGGACGCCACGCTGGTGAGCCAGAGCATCACGCCGTTGATGACCAGGGTGAACAGCCCCAGGGTGAGCAGCAACAGCGGGCAGGTCAACAGCTTGAGGACAGGGCGTACGATGGCGTTGAGCACGCCGAACACCAGCGCCACCAGCAACAGCGCGCCCCAGCCGCCGTCAAAGACAATGTTGGGCACAATGGCCTGAGCCACCCACAGGGCGGCTGCATTGATCAGCAGACGGATCAGAAACCTCATACATCACCTCCAATAGCTCGGTCCGAAGACCGGTTTTGGGCGTTGACAGTGCTTGTTCGGGCCGGTTTCCGACCGGGCCCATCAGCGCATCACGACCTCCAATACGCTCCCGGCGCGCCAAAAGTCGCGGCGAAGCCGCCCCTCACTGACCCACCACCCGCCAATCTACTAATCTACCAATTTACCACCTACCCATCTACCAACCTGCCGCCTCACTCCACAAAGATTTCTACCCGCTCGTCGTCCTGTTCGTCGTCCACTTCCACAATGCGGCCGTGCAGCCCCTCCTTGATGGCGGCCTGGATCGCCTGCAGGTCCAGGCCGGCCATGTCGGGCGCGAAGCGGGCGCCCATCTTGAGTCCGACGTCGAGCAGGCCGATCGGGATGTTGACATTGAGTTTTGCCCGGCCGCTGCCCCGGTCGGTGACCCGGACGCGCAGCCAGCGGGCTTTGGTCGCCGCTTCCTGGGCTGCGACATCGCCGCTGGAAGCCCGCAACGCTTCGAGCAGTTTAGCGCCCTCCTCGGCGGTGATCTGTTTCTCCGAGATCATTTTCAAGATGCGCATGCGCTCTTCGATGGTGGACATCGGGAATACTCCTGTGTGTTTTAAAAGGCTGTAGACCTGACAGGTTTCTGGCGCGACTCGCTAGAGCTGGAATCGCCACTATTTGCAGCAAATTCCCTTGTGAGATGGTCATCGAAAACCTGTCAGGTCTTCCCAACGTCCCCTGGCACGATCAGCCGGCGCATGGTCAGCAGCACGCGTTGCGGGCGGAAACCGGCGGTCTCCAGAGCAGCGACCCCCTCGGCGTGATCAGCGTCGTGTTCGACCACCACCGGGCGATCGGGCGCGCCGGCCAGGGTGCGGAGTCCCTGGGCCACCAGGGCATCTTCGAACCGGCCGCGCGCTTCGGGCCGGACGGCGAAACGCAGGAGATGGGTATCGGCAATGCCGTTGAGCTGTGTCTCGACCGCACCCAGCAGATACGTTGTGCCCAGCACGCCCCATCGCTCGACCCGGTAGAACCCCGTCATTCTGCCCAACACCTCACCCAGTTGTCGTCCCAGGCCCACCTGGTAGTCCGCCGGGTTCACTGCGTCGGCCCAGCGCGCCAGAGAAGTGCGGGCCGCATGCGCCAGATCCAGCCGCTCGCGCCAGGCGCTTGCGCGCAAAGGGTGGAGGCTGACACCCGGTTCAGATTGCGGCAGGTTTGCAGGCAGGATGGGGAGTCGCCACACCCCGTCCCGGCAAACGTCGGTGAATCCCAGTCTTTCATACAGATGGTGGGCGGCAAGGTTGTCAGCCCGCACCTGTAGGACGGCCCAGTTGCCACCCCGACGGGCGATCTCACGCAGGGTGGCTTCCACCAGATGGTGGGCGATGCCTCGGCCCCGATGCTGCGGCGCGACAGCTACGTTGCTGATCCGCCAGCGGATGCCGACGAAATCCGCACGTTGCAGCGTCACGTTGCCGAGCACCTGGCCGGCCTCAACCCACACGTAGCCGGCCACGAAATTTTCAAAAAAGGCTGTGCCCCACAGGCCACCCAGGAAGGGGCTAAACCGACCGACGAGTTGCATCTCGCGCAGCGAGGCCCGCCCGTTGGCATCCAGCTCGTCGGCAAAAGTGGCGCCGACCAGTTCCGCGACCTGGCGCAGGTGGCGGGTGGCGTTGAAGGCGACGACCCCTTCCTGGGCCGGATCGGAACGCGCGAACGCGGTGACCGCCATGGCTCTTGCTATGCTCCCAGTGCTTTCAGCAGCATCTCAGCTTCTTCAGGCGTGATTTTTCTATCTTCTACCATTTTCAGAATCGCGAGTTGCTCGTCCGAGGATGGCGGCTGGGCGCTCTGCCGTGTTCGCTCGGTCGAGGGCGGCCGGGTGGCTTTGCCTGCTTGCACGCGGCCACCGCGGGACCAGCGGATCTCCCCGGTTTCGATGTCGATGCCGGCCGTGGCCAGGGACGCGCTGACCTGTCTCCGGATGCGCTCGCCCAGGTTGCTCAGCGGGTCCGGCGCGGCCTTGGCGCGGGGTTCCACACCGATCTGATCAATACGCAGATCACCGCCACTACTCAGGCTCATCCGGCCCGCGCCGCTCCCCAACGTGGCTGTGAACGCCGGTAAGCCATCGGTGGCGGGGGTTAGTTGTGCGTCGGAGCGGATTCGCCCACCGGCTTTCACGGCCAGGCGCAGGTCGGCGTCTTCCGGCAGGTGCACGCTGACATCCCCTTCGGCCGATAGCACATACTCTTCGCCCGCCCCGAACGGTCCATGCAGCACCGCGTCGCCATTTACGTGCGGCGCGGCCAGGCCGCCAGTCAAGGCGGCGCCGCGCAAGTCGCCCGATAGCGCCTGGATCTTGACCGGGCCGGCGATGGCGCTCAGCCGGGCGTCACCGTCGGCGCGGGTCACCTGGACCGGGCCTTCTACCTGCTCGATCCAGACGTCGCCTCGCACCCGGTTGATCCTGGCCTCGGTGGCGCCGTGGAGACGCAGGTCGCCGGCGATCAGTTCCGCTGTCAGGCTATGTCCTTCCTCGAAGCGCAGATCGCCGTTGCAGCCGCCCATCAGCCGCAGATCGGTCAGCCCTTCGCCGCGCAGGCTGCCATCCACCTGGGCGACCAACACGCTGCCGGTCAGCCGGGCCAGGCGCACGTCCCCGTGCACCGCCTCCAGGTTGATGTCGCCGGTCAGGTTCTCCACGCGCACATCGCCGGTGGCGTTCTTGACGGTCACCGCCAGCCAGGCCGGCACAGTGACCCGGATCAGGGCCGCGTTGCGCAAGCGACCCGCGTTCCCCTCCGCGACGAACTCCGGAGCACCGCCCGGCTCGGTTGGTTGGAAAGTGATCTGGATCGACTCAGTCTCTTCAGCCGCGCCGTGGAGGTGGGCGTCGCGGGCCATCTCGTCGATGATCAGGTGAGTGATCCCTTGGATGGGGTAGGATAGATGTGTGTTCATCTGGTTTCTCCCCTCAAATGCTCTGCAGTTGCCGGACGGCCTCGACAGAGGTGATCTTGCCGACGGCCAGATCGTCCAGGATCGCCTGGCGCTGTTCGGCGTGGCGTTGGCGTTCTTCGGCGGGCGGCGCATCCCGCACCTCATAGCCCATGCCCCGGATCGCCTCTTCCAGGCGCGCACGGACGGTGGGGTAGGAGATCTTCAACTCCTGCGCCACCCAGTTGAGTTTGCCTTCACAGCGGACGAACAATTCGACGAAGGCGAGCTGGTCAGGGTTGAGTTGCTCGATGCGGCTGAACTGAAAGCGTCCCTGGATCCCGGTGTCGCAAGCGGGACAGATCAGGCGGGTGACGAGCAGCGTTTCCCCACAAATGGGGCATTTGCTGGGGGTGAGGTACATGGCGGATCTCCGATGTGACGCAGGTGGCTGATGGCTGATGGCAGATGGCTGATGGCTGATAGCTGATAGCTGATAGCTGATAGCTGATAGCTGATAGCTGGTTCAGTCATCTACGGATCTACAACGGAGAGTATCGCGCAGGTTTGATATTTTGTCAAGATGGATAAATGGAATTAAGGAACACGCTACGGATCTACAACGGAGAGTATCGCGCAGGTTTGATATTTTGTCAAGATGGATAAATGGAATTAAGGAACACG
>MNXL01000191.1:4996-6013 GCA_001871755.1 Anaerolineae bacterium CG2_30_64_16 | reverse complement strand
GTGGGGGTGGGGGCCGGCGCGTACCCGAAGTCCACGTTGCGCAGGTTCTGGCCGGCCGCCAGGATCACCACCCGCGGCTCGTCGCCGGTGATCAGCGCGTAGCCGGGCGGCAGCGTCCAATCGTCGATGTCGAGGGTGTAGGCCGCCGCTGTCAGATCGGCGAAGAGGTAGTTGCCGTTGGCGTCGGTGAAGTCGGTGGCGATGACCACGTTATTGCGTACCAGGTCGAGGCGCACGTCCGCGATGCCGGCCTCGCCGGCGTCCTGCACGCCATCCCGGTCGGCGTCGTTCCAGACCCGATCGCCGATGGAACCAGGCGGGACGGGCGTAACTGTGGCTGTGGCAGTCGGGGTGCGCGTGCGCGTTGCCGTGCGCGTCGCCGTCGCGGTGCGGGTCGGACTGGCCGTGGCCGTCGGCGTGACGGTGGGGGTGGGTGTGCGCGTGGGGGTGTGGGTGATCGTCGGCGTCGGCGCCGTCCCGGTGGGCGTGACGGTCGGCGTGCCAGTGCGCGTCGCGGTGGGGGTGATGGTGGGCGTAGACGTCCGCGTCGGCGTGCGGGTAGGGGTCCACGTCGGCGTGCGCGTGGGCGTGCGCGTCGGCGTGCGGGTGGGCGTGGGCGTGGCTGTCGGCGGCGTGTAATCAATGACCAGGCGCGGGTCGTTGGCGCCGTTCAGGCTGTCGAAGTCGCGGTAGTAGCTCACGTTGGGGCCGCGCAGCGCCAGCCCGTAGTTCGGATAGGAGCCTGGCTGGTTGACCCAGCGGTTCACCAGCGTGGTCACATTCCAGGAATAGTAAAAGCCGGTGGAAGTCCCGACGGATGTCGTCGCGTAAACATAGGTCGAGGCCGTGGGGCGCGTGTTCCAGATGACCGCGCTGGCATTCCAGGACTCCGTCACGCGGTAGGCCTTGAGATCCACGTTGCCGAAGTCAGCCGCGCGCAGGTAAGCCTCGAACCGGGCGCTGTTGATGACAGATCCGGCCGGGATGCTCGCCAGATTGAAGCGCACCAGGGCGTAA
>MNXL01000191.1:0-4975 GCA_001871755.1 Anaerolineae bacterium CG2_30_64_16 | reverse complement strand
CGGCCCACATAGAGGATCGTAGCGTTGCCGTAGTTGGCGCCGAGCGCGCCCTGATACACGTAGGTGTCGGCGACAGCATACAGGGTGGTGGCGTCAGGGGCCGCAGCCGCCTGCGCCTCGGGCCGGGCCGCATCTGACGTGGCGCTCGTCCAGGCGAAGACAAGCCCAAGCCCGATCAACGTCAGAGACAAAAGCAGCTTATTGGGTGATTTCACGGGACCTCCTCGCTCCTTGCTCCGGCCACACTTGCTACACAGTCAGCACCGCGCGGGCTTTCAGCGCAGCACGGCCGGAAGATAGACGAAATTCGGGATGCTGGACGTCATCATCAACAACTGCGCCTGTGCCACGGCGGCCATCTGTCCGTTGAATGTGGCGGCGCTCAACACGCGGATAGTTCCCGTAAAGCTGTAGCTCCGGTCCAAGAAATCTTGATAGGTGAATTGGAGCGTATGATTGCCGGGACCGGCGAAGGTGATGTTCAGGGTGTCGCCGGTGCTCTTGACCACGCCATCTACTCGCCATTGGAAGTTCTTGACCGCGTAGCTGGTAGCCCCGGCCTGCGTCCAGGTAGAACGCAGAACGAGGGGCTCACCCGTCTTCACGACCGTGTTGCCGGTGAACTCGGCCACCCGCACGTCTTCGGGATACATGATGTGCAGGGCCAGCCTGTCGTAGGCCGTGAAGCCGGCGTTGCTGTAATTGGTGCCCGTCTGTCCGCTGCAAGAAGGCACCTCATTCGGCCAATACCGGTAGTGCATGACCGAATTCTTGTCGTAGGGCGTGATGTAGCCCGTGCTCACCCCGTGATACCCATCGGCGGTCGCGGGCACGCAGCCGGCATTTTCGTCTGCGCGGGCGTGTTCATGGGAGAGGCCGAGCGCGTGGCCGAATTCGTGCAGGGTGTGATTGAGCCAGGGTGTGCCGGTATGCACGCCGGGCTGCCCCACGGTCATGTCCAGGTCGTCGTCCCCCAGTTTGAGATTGTACTGGCACGGCCGATTGGGCGTCAGGGCGTCAGGCGCATTTGACCAGCTCGATCCGACGAGAGGCATCGTGCAGCCGGTACCAGGTACCATCCCCGGCGGATCTACCGGCACGTTGGTATTCCACAAAGCGACACGAATGTCGCCAGCGTAGTAGCTCTTGCCGCCAACCGTGGTGGGCGCGGGACAGGTCAGCTTCTGGATGTTGCCTCCTCTCGCGGCGGCGTCGTGGATGGACGTGCCGTCAAGCGTCAGGAAGCGGATGTTGGCCGCATATTCGAACTGTCGCAGATGGCCAACGATCTCCCGCACCCGGTCCGGCCGGGCGGTCACCGCGTTGCCGGCGAAGCATACGCTGATGTTCTTGCTGCGCACGCCTTGAAACCAGTAGAGGGCGGCCTGGGCCGGCGGTGGGCCGATGATCCCTTGACCTGCCATCCAGCCCGCCAACAAGGCCAGCATCATCAGCACTGTGATGCCTGGCTTTTTGCGTATGGCATTCATGGTTTGCCTCATCAGTAGAGGGCGATTCCCTGGATGGGACGGCAGTTGCTGGCGGCGCACCCGTAGGCTGTGCCGCTGGTGTCGGCCGGGTCATACAGCACCTGGAGCAGATGGCCGGAGACCTGAGCGGACGCCAGGACGCTGAGATAGCGGGCCGCCGCCGCATTGGTCGCCGGGTAAGCAAAGTAGCGGATGCCGCTGTAGGATTCGTTGCACCGCACGTGAATGCGATTCGAAAACACACCGACGCTGTTTGCGGTGCAGTTCACCCACGTGGACGCGTCCGGCGCGGTGACGCCGGCGGGATTGTCACCGCCGGCGCCCTGGGCAACCGGCGCGGGGCTGGCGGTGACCGCGGTGGTGCTGGCCTGGGATGCCCAGGCGCCGAAGACACCAATCAGGAACATCAGCGCCAGGGCGATAGCACCTGTGGCGAGTTTGGAACGAAACATGGGATTGACCTCCTTTGCTCCGATTACACGTTGTGCGTGCCCCGTTGTTCCGGGCACGGCTTGTCCTCTCCGGCGGTGGTGATCGCCTCGAGCAGGTCTTGGGGACCGACAGTTTGGCGCCAGGTCTGCGACCAGACGTGCATCTCGTCCTGGTCGAGCCGGAGGGTAATCAGCCGGTACGGGATCGGGCTGGTGAGGATGCCGTGAACGTCGCGGATGACTGACCCGTCTTCGACTTCTTCCAGCAAGATGACGTTGGGGGCGAGCGCGGCGATCTCGGCCGCGGCGCGCTCCGGCCGATCCGTCGCCCCCAGCAGCTTGATTTCCGGCTGGGCCGTCAGGATCGCGCCGACAGCATCTCGAAAGAGCCGGTTGCGGAAGATCAGGTACACGCCTGCCACAACGCATCCCTCCGTTCGTGCGATGCGCCTACCTCACCATTGTAACGACATTGTAGCGGTATTGTAGCAGTCTTCGGCGCGGCGGTCTATCGTGTGAACTGTGATTAAGGCGCGAGGAGATTGTGAGTGCGGTCATAGTTTGCATGATGGGCCGCGGGGGCGCGGCGCTACGCCTCGATCAGGCCGTGGCGGATGGCGTAGCGGACGAGGTCAATCGTGGTGGCGAGGCCCAGCTTACGGAGGATGTGGCCGCGGTGGGTCTGTACGGTGCTGGGGCTGATGACGAGCTGCCCGGCGATTTCCTGGTTGCTCAACCCGCGCACCAGCAGGAGCAGCACCTCGCGCTCGCGGTCCGAGAGTTCGTCGCAACCTGGCGGGCTGGCGGCCGGCGCGGATCGGCCATGTTTCAGGTAGCCTTCCAGCAGCTTGCGCGCCATCGAGGGATAGAAGAACGCCTCGCCCTGGGCGACCGCGTGCACGGCATTGATCAGATCCTCGCTGGCGGCCTTCTTGAGGAGATAGCCGGCCGCGCCAACCTCGACCGCGCGAAAGAAATACGCGTCGCTCTCGTGCATGGTCAGGATCAACACCTGTGTCTGGGGGCATTCGGCGCGAATCTGGCTGGCGGCCTGCAACCCGTCCAGGTCGGGCATGGAGATGTCCAACACGGCGACGTCCGGGCAATTCTCGCGGGCCAGGGCGACCGCCTGGCGGCCGTTCGTCGCCTCGCCGATCACGCGGATGTCGGGCTGCGCGTTCAACAGCAGCCGCAGGCCCTCACGCACGACGTTGTGATCTTCGGCCAGGAGCACACGGATCGGAACCATCTGGATACCCCCAGAAGGAAACCTCACCCCCCTGCCCCCCTCTCCTGCCAGGCGAGGGGGATGTGGGTGCGCCCCTTCCCTCGCAGGGCCTGTCCTGAGGCCCCTCCTGAGTCTGACGAAGGGCCAGTCGAAGGGAGGGGGTCGGGGGGTAGGTGGGCGCTTACTCCGCTACGTTCGGCAGCCAGAGCGTCACCCGCGTGCCGCCTGGCTCGCGGCGCGTCACATTCAGGCGGCCGCCCAGCGCCTCGGCCCGCTCCTGCATGCCCAGGATGCCGAACGCCTGCCGGCCGTTTGCCGCACTGCTGAGCGCCTCATCGGGCAACCCGACGCCGTCGTCCTCGATGGTCATCGCCAGGCCGCTCGCAGTCTGCTGCACCTGGACGTACACCTGGCGCGCGCTGGCATGGCGGATCACGTTGGTGAGCGCTTCCTGTGCGATGCGGAAGGCTGCCGTCGCGAGCTCGGGCGGCAATCCCGCCACGTCGCCGTCAGCAGCCAACCCCGCGGCAATGCCGGCCGGCGTCAGGCGTTGATCCAGCTCTTCCTGCAACGCGGGGACCAGCCCGAAGTCATCCAGCACCGGCGGCCGCAGGTCGGCGATGAGGCGATGGGACTGCTCGATGGTCTCCCCGATCAACGCGTTGGCCCGGGCCAAATGCTCGGCGGCCGCTGCCGGGTCGTGCGGCACGGCCTGCTGGCACAGCTTCAGGTTGAGGCTGAGGCCCGTAAGCAGTTGGCCCAGCTCGTCGTGGATTTCCCTGGCGACGTGGCGGCGCTCCTCCTCGCGGGCTGCGGTCAGCCGGCCCAGCAGTTGACGCCGCAGCGTGTCCCTGGCCGCCAAAGCCGCGTAGAGTTGTTCGGCCTGGGCCTCTTGCGCCTGGATGGTCTCCGCCATGTCGTTGAACCCGCTGCCCAACAGGCCCGCTTCATCTTGCGACGAGACGTCGGCACGCGCCGCGCGTTCTCCGCGGCTAAAGCGGCGCATGGCCCGGCCGACTCGTTCCATAGGCGTGATGACCAGCCAGCTCAGCAGCGCATAGATCGCCAGCGCCGCGAGCAGGATGATCGCAGCTGAGGCCAACCAGGCCGTGCGCAGCCCCTGCGCCAAACGGGCATCCAGGCCAGCCATCGAGAACTCGACGTACAAAGTCCCGTTCAGGCGCTCCTGGGGCGAGTGACAGCCGGTGCAGGCCGGCTGATTGGCGATAGGGGTCATGGTGCGGAATACCGGCCGGCCGTCGGCTGTCGTCACCACGATGCTGCGCGGCCGGTCTGCCGGCGGCAGCCGATGGCAGTCCTGGCAGGCCGCGCTCGCGCGGTCCAGCGGTTGACCGTTGAGCTGGCCGCCTGGCGACGCTGCGACGACCGCCTGCGGATTGAGCAGAAGGACCGCCTGCACATCTGACATCTGGGCCACGCTGTCCACGATGGTCTGAATCGCAGGCCGGTTGTTGGCCAGCATGACCCCTTGCAGGCTGTGTTCAACCACCGCGCCGGTCGTGACCGCCAACTGGCTCAGATCGGCCAGCGCGGCCCGGCGCTGAAGCTGGTATTGCAGCCAGTTGAAGGGCGTGAGGAGGAGGATCAAGGCCAGGCTGATCCCCAGGCTCACCTTGAGGCGCAGAGAACGGCTGACGGGTTTCACGGACGCACCATGTCACAAGCTGACTACAGATGAATTACAAATAGTATACCACTCCAGCGAGAAGAAGTACAGCCGGTAGGGATTCCAAACGTACACCTGGAGGTACAGTTCGTGTATCCTCTCAATAATCCGGGGTGGCTGTGGCCGGTCTCCTGACCGA
>MNXL01000192.1 GCA_001871755.1 Anaerolineae bacterium CG2_30_64_16 | reverse complement strand
GGAGTACATGGGACCGACCCGCTCAGGGTGACAAAAAGACAACACCTTCACCACGAGCGTCTCAGGAGTATCAGTGTCAGGGCCGATCTGTTGGCTTAGATCTTTGGCTCTTTCGGATTTCCCGTGATTAGCGTACTGGAGACCACAATATGCTGTAGTAGATTTCCGGTCACCCACGACGGGTTGTGGCCTCCGACGAGATCTTCACGGGAAATCCCAGAAACCCATCATACGGAAAGGACACGGCACTACCCATGGCCAGGTTCAGCAGGCTGGAAGTTCTCAACACGATCATCGACATCGGGCTGGTCCCAGTCTTTTACCACGCAGATGTCGAGGTCGCCCGGCAAGTCGCAAAAGCCATTGCGGCCGGCGGCTGTCGGATTCTGGAGTTCACCAATCGCGGCGATTTTGCCCCAGAGGTCTTCAAGGAGCTCGCTCGCTTCTGCCAGCGCGAGGTCCCCGGCATGATCCTGGGCGTGGGCTCGATCGTGGACGCGCCGACGGCCGCGCTCTACGTGGCCTACGGCGCCAACTTCGTGGTCGGCCCCATCCTGAACGAGTCGGTCGCCCGGTTCTGCAATCGGCGCAAGATCCCCTACATGCCAGGTTGCGGCAGCGCGTCGGAGATCTCAGCGGCCGAAGAACTCGGGGTGGAGATTGTCAAGGTGTTTCCTGGAGATTCGGTGGGGGGGCCTGAGTTCGTGAAGTCGATCCTCGGCCCTTGCCCCTGGACGCGCATTATGCCCACCGGTGGCGTGGAAGCATCCCAGGCAAGCCTTGCGGCCTGGTTCAAAGCTGGCGTGGCCGCGGTCGGCATCGGCTCCAACCTGATCCGCAAGGAGTTGCTGGCTGCCGGCGACTACCCCGCGATTACCGCCAGAACGGCCGAGGTGCTCGGGCTGATCCGAGAGATCCGCGGAGGCAAATCGTAGCATCAGGCGCTGAATGACAGAACCCTGCATCCTGGAGATCGACCGCCTGACGGTCTCGTATCCCGCGGTCACGGCGCTGAATGGCCTCTCGCTGTGCGTTCGCCCCGGTGAGATTCACGCCGTGCTCGGCGAGCGGGGCGCGGGCAAGACCACACTGACGAAGGCGCTGGGCGGAGTCGGCCTCAAACAGCCCTATCAGGGGCGGGTCATCGTGGCTGGCCAGCCCATCGAGATTCGTTCGCCGCGCGATGCGATCCGCTCCGGCATCGGCGTCATCCCGCGGCGCCTCGCCGTGTTCGAGCAGCTCAGCGTCGCGGAAAACATTGCGGTCGGCAATCGGCAGAACGAAGGCAAGCTCTTCGTCAACAGACCACAAACTCGTCGCCGAGCCGGCGAGATCCTGCGTGAACTGAACCTCTCTCTGGACCTCAGCATGAAGGCCGGACAGTTGAGTGCCGCGCAGAAGCGCCTGTTGACCATCGCCCGCGCGTTTAGCACCCGGCCGCGCGTCCTGGTACTCGACGAACCAGCGACCACGGTCTCGTCGCCCGCAGAGATGAGCCAACTGATCCGCGTCTTGCGCTGGGTGGCCGGTCAGGGCATCGCCAGCCTATATCTCACCACGCGCGTTGCCGAGGTGCTGCTCGTCGCGGACCGGGCCACCGCCCTGCGCGACGGCGGGGTCGTTGGCGATTTCGATCGCGTCGAGCTTGACGAGGCACTGCTCGCCAGGCTCATCATCAGTCAGCGCCCCGGCGGCGCGCGCGACTTCGACGAGGATGAGCGGGAGGACCAGGGTGGCCTCGTGGGGACGCTCATGTCCTACTTCAGCAGACGGCGATAGCCGCTCCGCGCGATGACGCACACTGTAGGGGGTCCGGCGTGTGGCCAGCCTGATCTGCTGAGACCACACAGTCCGCATCACCGCTCGAGAGATCATCGACTTCGCGAAGAAGATTAACCCTACGCCCCAAACCGCCGATACCGTTCCACCACTTCGTAGACGGCAAACAGGTTGTCATCGGGCGTGCCGTAGTCCATGTTGATGCAGCAGAGGCCGGCCTTGTCCAGCGGACCCGCAGCCTGCAACAGTTTCTCGGCATCCGCGGCCATCTCGGCAGGCGTGCATTGTAACATTCGGACGGGGCTCAGGCGCAGGTTGAGGAAGGTGTCGGGCAACGCGGCCCGGCACGCGGCCACGTCAGATCCCCAGCCGACATCCGCAAAGGCGATACCGAGCTCGGCGTAGGCTGCCGCCACCCGGTGCATGTTATCGCCGCAATGATGGATGCCAAAGGGCTGGATGCGGGCGGCCATCCGCTGCTCGATGGGCAGATGCAGCGCCCGATAGCTCTTGGGGGAGATCATCTGGACGGAGCAGTTGGCGTGCACGAACAGGCGCGGATCGACGCGCTCGGCCATTCGATTCACAGCAATGGAGCAACTCCCTGTCCGCTCGCGTACATAAAGGGCCACGTCCACGATCAACTCTCCGACGATCTCGAGCAAGCGCCGGACCCGTGCGGGCGCCTCGTAAAAGTCAGCGAACAGATTTTGGCCGTACAGGTGATACGCCGCGTTGAGCAATCCGTCGGTGTTCAGGTCGCCGATCAGGTAGCCGTGTTGCGCCTCCAACTCATCCCAGCCGGCGATGAGCTCCTGCATCGGCCAGGCCCTCCGGAAATCAGGCTTCTCCAGACGTTCGATATCCTCCGGCGCCAGGTGCACCGGGAGCGGCTGAGGCGCTGCATTGGTTGAGAAACTGATCTCCGCACCCAGCAGCGCCGGGATGACGAAGCCGCCGGCCACATGCAGCGAGCCGGTCACCGGCCGCGGCTGAGGGTCCGCCTCGCCCAGGCCAAGGTCGCGGAAGCGCTGGTGCAGCACGCGGCGCATGGTCACATCGTTGGCGATGCGGGTCGCCGCGTCGAAGTAGAAAGGTCGCTCGAAACTGATGCCGGCCGTCCGGTACCACCAGTTCGGGTTGAACACCAATTCGATAGGCAGGAAGTCGTTGGCCATCGGTAACACCACGTTAACCCCACTTTGCGATCAGCTCGTCCATATCCGCAACACCTCAGTAGACCCCGTACGCCTGCAACGCCTCAACCATCGCCACAATATTCTCCGGCGGCACGTCGGCCTGGATGTTGTGCACGGTGTTGAACACGAAGCCGCCACCCGGCGCCAACGCCTCGATGTTGCGGCGGACGTCGTCACGCACCTCGGCGGGGGTCCCATGGGGCAACACGTCCTGAGTGTCGACGCCACCGCCCCAGAAGACGATGTCCCGGCCAAAGTCCCGCTTGAGCCTGGCCGGGTTCATACCCGTTGCGCGTACGTGGACTGGGTTCAGGATGTCCACCCCCAACTCGATGAAATCGGGTAGCAGCGGTCGCACGTTGCCGCACGAGTGAAAGAACAGCTTCGCGCCGGGGGCCAACGCATGAATGCGGCCGAACAGGATCGCCAGGCGCGGCTTGATCATCTGGCGGAACATGCGCGGCGAGATGAGCTGTGACACCTGCGTCCCGTAGTCGTCCGCTTCAGAGATGACATCGACCACGTCTCGCAGTTGCGGCAGCGCCATTTCCCAAAATGCCAGTTTGAGCTCCACCATCTTGTCGAGCAGCGCGCCGGCCAGCGCTTCGCCGGAGGCCATGTCCATCATGAGTGGCGCCATGCCGCGCACGCGCTGCGCCATCTCGAAGATGCCTGCCAGCACACCCTTGATCATCACCGCGCGGCCCTGGGCCCGATAGGCGGCGGCCAGGTCGTGGAGTCCGGCGATGCGGCGCGAGGCGCCCGTGTCCGGCCACGGATACCTGGCCACGTCGTCCACTGTAATGGCGCCGGCCAAGGGGTGGCGGACCGCGGTGAAGTAGAGGCCGTCGGGGTATGGGCGGTGCTGGAGGATGCCCCACTCGTCGATAAACGCCTCGACCTCCTCGCCATCGCCTTTGGGCTCCCGGCGCATGCGCGCATCGACAGCGTCGTTATGGCTATTCAGCGGAAACAGCCCCCGCACATCCACTCTGAGTTGGTCCAGCAGATCATCGTCTGGCAGCGCCAGCCCCTGGACGTTGTCGCAGAGCGTCGGCGTAACCAACCTCAACTCCAGCCGGTCGCGCAACGCACGGTACGCCACGATGTGGATCCCCGTCACCTGCGTACTGCCCAAGTCGAACGGCACGCGATCTGGTTCGCGATGATCAAGTGTGGTGAGCAGCCGCTCTCGTGAGTTCATGATTTTCACTGCCTTCTCTATGATCTCAATACCCCAGGCGTTTGTCAACCACGTTCCACAGCGGCTGGCCCGCGCGGTAGCGACGCAGATTGTCCAGGAAAACCTCGAATGCCCGATCATCGTACGCGGGCGAGACGCCTCCATAGTGGCCGGTGATGATGACGTTGGGCATCTCCCACAGCGGCGAATCGGCCGGTAGCGGCTCTCGCTCGAACACGTCCAACCCAGCTCCGGCGATCCAGCCCTCACGCAGCGCGTGTATCAGCGCCGCCTCGTCGACCAGGCCGCCGCGGCCCACGTTGATGAGGTATGCGCCTGGCCGCATCAACCGCAGCTCCCGCTCGCCGATCAGGTGAAATGTCCCCGGCGTCAGCGGCACGAGCAGGAGTACGAAATCGGCCCCGGGCAGCAGCTCTGCAAGCGCTTCGATTCCCGCAACCCGTGCGGCGCCGGGGACAGGCTCCAGTTCCGCGCGCCGGACACCCACCACTTGCATTCCCAGCGCCGCGGCGACCTGCGCGGTGTGCTGGCCGATGGCCCCCAACCCAACCAGCAGCAGCGTCTTACCGGCGAGTTCGAAAACCTCGGCGTTCTCCATGTGCCGCCAGGTGCGCTGCGTTTGGGCACGCATGGCGTCTGGCAGGCGCCGTGCGAAGGCCAGCAGAAGCGCGAGCACGTGCTCGGTCATCTGGATCGGGTGAATCCCCGACGTGTTGGTGAGGATGAAGCCGCGCTCCGTCGCGCGGGGGTGGCGCAGGACCCAATCCACTCCCGCGCCCCAGGCCTGGAACCAACACAGCCGCGGCGCGGTCACCAGCAGCGGCCCAGGCGCCAGGCCCGTTGCGATCTCTACATCGGCGATCACGGCCGCCATCTCGTCGCGGTCCGGCGTGACGACCAGCCGCATGTCGGGCGCGGCCTCCCGTACCTGGTCGAGCTGTACATCGGACAGCACGCCCGGCTTGAACCCGATCAGGATCGTGGGCATGGTGACTCCCGCTCGCCGCTCAGGCCGTCCACCACCCCAGGCTCCCCGCCGAATCGCGATCCAGGAACAGATGCGCGTGGGACGTCATCCGCAGGATGGAACCAGGGCACTCTTCCGTGATCGGGCCGAGCAGCGACCGTTTCACTGCCTCAGCCTTACGTGCCTCAGGCACGATGCACAAAACGTGCCGGGGCGCGAGCAACGCCGGGATCGTCAGGGTGATGGCGTGGGTGGGTACCTCGTCTAGCGACCCGAAGTGCCCTTCGCCTACCTGCTGGCGCCGCGACCGCTCATCCAGCCTGACGGCCTTGACCCACACCGGATCGTCGAAATCGGCGTAGGGGGGGTCGTTGAACGCGATATGTCCGTTCTCGCCGATGCCCATGGCGCACAGATCGGCGGGGTGGGCGCGCAGCAGCGCTTCGTACTCCTGGCATGCCGCGTCCACGTCGGCGGCCACGCCGGGTACGGGATAGAACGCCTTCGGCTTGACGTGATCAAGCAAGCGCCGGCGCAGGAAAGCCGGGAAGCTGGCGGGATGGCCGGGCGGCAGGTTGACATACTCGTCCATGTGAAAGACGTTGACGCAGTCCCAGGGCACGTCGGCCATGGCGCGCAACGCGGCCAGGAACGTGAGCTGCGAGTTGCCGGTGGCAACGATGATGTTAGCCCCGCCCCGCTCGCGCACGGCGGCCCGGATGACCTGGGCGGCTTCGGCCGCGGCCGCGGCGCCCAGGGCTTCGTTGGAGGCATAGACGCTCACCGGGAGCTGATCGATTTGGGTTGTGTGTAGCAGTTGGGTTGACATGGGTCTCCTTCTGGGTGGTGCGTAGTGCATATTGCGTATTTCGTAGTGCGTGATTCGTCGGTTCGCTGATTCGTCATCCGTCCATTCGTCGATTCGCTATCTGCCATCTGCCATCTGCCATCTGCTATCTGCCATCTGCCATCTGCCATCTGCCATCTGCCATCTGCCATCTGCC
>MNXL01000146.1 GCA_001871755.1 Anaerolineae bacterium CG2_30_64_16 | reverse complement strand
TCATTATGAGCGACCCCATCCCGAATCTGACTTAACGACGCAAGAGAGCGAAGCCTGTCCTGAGCCAATGTCATTAAGTTAAGACCTGACAGGTTTCCCGAAGTAGCGTTTCAAGCCGGATTCGGTCTCATCAGATGTGGATGTATGCTGAAAAGTGACCCCGACAACCTGTCAGGTCTGGGCTAGTTCCCTTATCTTAATGACATTGTGTCCTGAGCCAGGCCGAAGGGAATCTCCTTACCCCGAAGCGGGCACGGTCAGGAGACCGGCCCGAACGAGGGGGAAAGGGGCGTCGCGTTGGGGCTGGTCTGTGACCGAGCCACGGTGGCCTACGTTTCGCTTTTCGCTTTTCGCTTTTCGTTCTTCGTTTTACGCATAGGACCTTGCGCATGTTCATAGCACTGACCATCCTGCTCGCGGCCGCGGTCTTTCTGATCGTGGCCTACCCGATCGTCACCAAGACGCAGGTAGCCGCGCCGGCCACGACCTCCGCCGAAGGGACCCTGGACGAGCTTACGGCCCACCGCGAGGCGGTCTTTCAGGCGCTGCGCGAATTGAACTTCGACCATCAGGTGGGCAAGATCACGGACGAGGATTTCGGCGTGTTCGAGGCCAACCTGAAACAGGTGGCCGCGGATGCGCTACGGGCGCTCGATAGCTGGGAGGCCCGGGTCGATGACGATTCGAACCTGGCGCTGGAGCGCGAGATCGAGGCCCGCCGCGCTGCGCTGAGCCGTGGCGGCCGCGCCTGTCCCGCGTGCCAAAGCCCGGCAGCGCTCGACGACAAGTTCTGCGCGACGTGTGGCGCCAGCCTGCCCGCGCCGGCCGAAGCCGCGGCAACCCAGGCCTGCCCACAGTGCGGAAAACCGTTCGAACCCGGCGACCGCTTCTGCGCCGGCTGTGGCCAGGCGCTCTAATCGATCATCCCACCAGCACAAACGGCGCCCAACGATAGGCCGGTTCGCCGGCCGCGTACAGCGCGCGCTGGGCCCGCGCCAGCGCATCCGCGGGCGCCGCGCCCGCCAGTAGATGCCGGTAGAACGCCGCCATCAGCCGGCCAGTCGAGGCGTCGTCCACAGCCCACAGGCTGACCAGAAGCGACCCCGCGCCGGCATGAAGCAGCGCCTCCCGGAGCCCCAGCAGCTCATCGCCCGGCCTCAGCGCGCTGAGCGCGGTCTGGCACGCGGATAGGGTGACCAACCGGGCGCCCAGCCGCAGCCGGAAGAGATCGGGCACCGCCAGCGCGGTGTCGGCCAGCAAGATGCGGCTTTGCAGCGGCCGGTCACCGTCGAAGGTCGCATGGGTCGCCAGGTGCACGATGTCGAAGCCGGCCAATGTGCCGTCATCGCTCCACCGTTGGAGCCGGTCGTACGTCACGGCCTCCCCCAGCAGCGCTTCGGCCGCGGCGCCAAACTGCCCGGCCAACAGCCGCGCCAGCAGGCGCACCTCGTCCTCAGTGTGGGCCAATCCAGGCGCCCGGCCGTTGAACTCACCCAGGCCACACAGCAGCGCCCGGCCCCACCCCGTCTGCCCGGATCCACCGCGCCGCGCCAGCAGCGCCTCCCAGACGCGCAGGGTCGGCGCATAGCTCACGCGGGCATGGGCGAGCAGCGGGCGGTCATCGGCCAGGCGCAGCGCGTGGAAAGGCAGGTAGTGCAAAAAACCGTGGGGCGCGATCAGCAGGGGCCGGTCCGGGGATAGCGCTTCCTGGACCTCTGGGGGAATCAACAGGTCGGCCAGCGAACGGAGCAACCGCGGGCCGGGTGGATTGGGCTGCCGCACCCCACGCAGCTCACCCGCGTACACCAGTTCACGCTGCTCTGCGGCCGGATCGACCGCCTGCGTCAGTTTGTGCAAGCTCAGCTTTGTCAGCGGCCGCGTCCACGCCCGCACGTCATCCGCGGTCACCCAGAAGATCGTGACCTGGTCGGGACGGAGGTAGTACGCCAACGCGCTCCAGCCGGCGCCGTACGCCGCGTTCGCACATGCTCGCAGACGCGGCAGTGAGAACGGCTCCGCGGGATCAAGCAGGTCAAAACTGGTCGAAGAACGCCGCACGCGCTCGAAAAGCTCCGCCTGCTCGGCCGCCAGCCGGGCCACCTGCTCCAACCGGTCGGCCCTTGGTGGCCGTGGTCGCTTCAGCGCATCGCCGAGCGAGATCACCTCTCGCATCCCGCCCGGCTCCTGCAATGGCCAATTAGCCCGCAACGCGTCCAGCTCGCGGCCCACCTGCCACGTCTTCTCCCACAGGTCGCGCACCAGCTCCGGTTGGCCAGTGAACACCGTTGCTACGACGTCACGCTGAAGCAAGAGGGAGGCCAACACCTGCCCCTTGCTCGCCTCCAACACCGTCAGCGCGGCCGCGGGATCGCCCGCGGCCAACCACCCATCCAGCGCGTCCTCGTAGATCGCCCGCCGGCTGTCGTAGAAGCTGCCCGCATGGCGCTCGGTGACGATGCCGCGGCGAGCCACCGCCACGTGATCCACCGCACGTTGCCAGTACGCGGCCGCGGCCGCGCGGTCACCCAACGCGAGGGCAGCGCGCCCCAGGCGATGCTCCGCCCGGGCGGCTGTGTCGAGGAAATCGGGGGCCAGGCGCGCGGCCGCGGCCTGCAAAGGCGCGATGGCCTGCGCCGGGTCACCGGCTGCCAGGTGCGCTTCCCCGATCAACAGCCGGCACAGCGCCGCGTCGACGGTCTGGTCGCTTTCGGTGAAGTAGGCCAACGCGGCATCGAGATAAGCCAACGCCCGGCGCGGCTGTCCATCGCGGGTCGCGATCTCCGCCAGGGTCATCTGGCACATAGCCAGCGAGGCAGCCGGCCCATTCTGCTGAAAGTAGCGCCGGGCCTTGGCCAGCAGCCGTCGCGCCGGGCCGCGTTGCCCCATCCCGTGCAGGATGCCCGCCTGCCCGGCCGCGCAGACATGCGCGTCGAAATCCGCGCGGGCCCGGCTGAAGCTGCGCCGGGCGCTGCGGTAGAGCGCCACTGCTTCCCCGGGATGCCCCAACCGACCATGCAAGATCGCCATGCTGTGCAGGCAATGCCCGGTGACGGCAGTCAGACGCAGCGCGCGGCTGTAGCCCAAGGCCTCCTCGTACGCGACCAGGGCCGCATGGTAGTGGCCGCGCGTCTCGTAGATGGTGGCCTGGTTCACTCGCATGACCATCAAACCGTAGGTCAGATCAGCAGCCTTGTATCGGTCCAGCGCCTCCCCGTACGCGGTCAGCGCGTCGTCGAAGCGGTTCCAATCCTGGTAGATCAGCCCCAATGCGTGGTAGCAGCGGCCGACCGCCACCGGATGACCCAGAGCCTCGAAGAGCGCGGCCGCCTCCGCGATCGCGCCCAGCGCTTGCTCGTATCGGCCCATCCGGCGGTACAGCATCGCGCTGCCTCGTTGGGCGACGGCCACATAGTAGGGAGTCTCTTCCGCACGGTAGATCGCCAGCGCTTCCGCCAGATGAATTTGCGCGGCGGGGAAATCGCCGCGCTGCGTGTGCAACAGTCCCAGCATCACACGCACGTGGGCATAGTCCAGCCGCCAACCGTTCGCCGCGCAGACGGGCGCCAGCTCCGCGTAGACCGTTTCCGCCTCGGGATAGCGCGTCTGGTCGAACCACACATCCGCAGCCCGGATGCGGCTCCGGCACGCCAGCCAGGGATCGTCGCCGGCCAATGCGCCGGCCCGCGCCGCCTGGACTCCCGCCTTGTCGAACTGGGCCAGTTCCGAATGATACCGGGATAGAGCCAGCGCCACCTCGGCCTGGGTGGCGAGGTCGTGCGAGCGGGCGGCCGCCAGCCGGGCGGCCGTCAACAGCCGATAGGCATCGGGATAGCGCCCTGTGAAGAGCGCGGCCAGCCCCTCCAGCAGATCGCACTGGATGACGAACATCCCTTCGGCCGTGCGATCGATGAGCTGGCGCGCGGCGCTCACGGCCTCCCGGCAAGGCGCGCCCTCACAGCGCCGGGCGTACACCTCCGCCAGGCAGAGCCACGCCTCGGCCAATCTGGTGCGATCTGCGGGGGATGTGGGCTCGGCCGGGGCGGCATCGAGCGCGGACACCAACTCACGGGCGGCGGCCAGGGCCAGGCGTGGGTGGCTGATGGCTGCGCGGCGGACGGTCGCGGCAGCCACGTCCCATGTCATCAGCGCCGGCGGGCTGTCTGGCAGGCTGGCCAGTTCACGCCAGATCCCAGGCCAGGTCGCGGGGGCGGTCCAGGACTCAGGAGGTGGACCGGCGCGAACAGACGTATGGGTTGGCGGCGGGGCCATGAAAACCTCGTGGTAAGATCAGGGGAGAATGCGCAGGCTGAAAAACTCAGGGGAGAGATCCGGTCCGGTCAGGGCTGCCAGCGGCACGGGCCCCAGGTGGGCGTCCCCGTCCGGTCCCAGAGCCGCGTTCCAAGGCTGCCCACCCCATGTCAGCGCGACAGCACTCGGCATCGGGTCACCCACCGCGACCACCGACAGGGTGCAATGACTCGGATCATCCGCATCTGGCCGCGCATAAAGCTGGACCATCACCTCGTGGCCCTCGATCTCGCCGAGGTAGGACAACAGCAGCCTGTCCGCGCCAATTCGCGCTGGATCGAATACCGCGCGCTGGCCTTTCCCGAAACGGGCCACCGGTTGCAGACTCTTCTGCAAGTAGTCAGGCGCAAAGAGGAACAGGAGCGATGCGCCGGGCCGATCTGGCAGCATCTCCACGAGCAGATGCCAGGGCTCAGCAGGGGGCGGCTCGGCCACCATCTTGAGCGGTGGCAACTCCTGTTGCGCGGGCGCCTCCATCATCGTCATCAGCTCGAGCAAGTCGTCGTGCGCCTCGCGACAAACCGCGCAGACCTGCAAATGCCGCCACAGGTTCGGGTGGCGAACGCGCACGTCTACGCCGTCCAGCTCATCGCTGACAAGTAGATCCAGGTTTTCTCGCATGGCACGACACTCACCGCCGGGCATGTCCTGAACTTCAGCCAAGTCTGACAACAAAGACCGCATGCCCGCGATCATGCTATTCCAATGGTCTGTCACAAGGGGTCCTCCTCCTGCGGGGCGGGTTCGCCCATCGCAGGCCGGGACCGGCGTTTTTCCTGCTCTATAGGTAGGAGGACGTCAGCCAGCCCCAATCTTTCATCCGAAAGCACAATCTGGCGCAACTTCTCGATGGCCCGGAAGCGCTGCACATACACGTAGTTCACCCGGATGCCCAGGGCGGCCGCGATCTCGGGCGCCGGCCACTGTTCGAGATACCACAGCCGGATGACCGCAGCCTGCCGCGCGTCCAGTCGCTCCAGCGCCTGGAGCAACGCCTCTCGGTTAGCCGATCGCTCCAGCCAGATGTCGAAGCTGAGATCGGCCACGGTGTCGCCGTAGGTCTCCAGCGCCGCATGCCCGTACAGGGGGCGATCCAGCGATTTCGGGATGTAGCGTTCCCGCGTTCGTCGTTTTCGAGCGGCTTCGCGCAACCGGTTGTAGAGCGCCCGGGTCGCCCAGCGCCCGAATGGCACGTCAAACGGATAGGGGTTCACTTGCAGCCAGGCCCACAGATCGGCGCAGGTGCGGGCGGTGGCATCCCGTGCCTCCCACGCGGCCCAATCCTCGCGGCCGACCGGTCCCAGCCAGCGGTAGGCTACCTGCTCCATGCGAAAGATCACCGTGGCCCAGGCCGTCGACTGGCCGGCCGTCAACCGCTCGACCCGCTCCGCCTCGGCCACCAACACCCGCAATACCTGCACGGCATAGGCCAACAAGGTCGCATCGTTGTCTGGCCCGACCTCCAGATAGTCCTGCGCGTGCTCGAACCGGCCCGACTCGATGTTGGTGGTCAGCACTTGGGTCGCCCGGTCGATCCAATACTCGATCCCGGACGCGCCGATGCCGGCGCCGGAAGACGTACGCCTCTGCCTGGAGAAAAACCCCGCCTCTTTGCTCTCCAGTCGGCCGGCCGCCAGTCGCACAATGCCCCGCAAAAAAAGTGGCTTTAATGATTGACTGCTGACCCCCGCGGCTGTTTGCGTGCCCGTTTGCATAGTGTGCCATTCTATCATGTTTGCCTCCCCCGTGCAATTGTGTAATTGCGTCTCTGGATGATTCCATGGTATCTTCTCAGTTTTTCGGGGAATCGCTCGCTGTGGCCGGTCTCCTGACCGAGCCACCGTGGCTCGGTCA
>MNXL01000392.1 GCA_001871755.1 Anaerolineae bacterium CG2_30_64_16 | reverse complement strand
AGGCTGAGGGAGCGCAGGGTCTCGACGACAGCACGCCAGATCTCTTCGGGGTCTTGCTCCACCCAGCCCGGACGCGGGGTACGCAGCCCGTAGCCACGGCTGGCCGAAGCAACGACGTTACCGTTCAGGTCGAACAGCAAAGCCTTGGTGGCCGTGGTACCCACGTCCAGACCGATCAGCAGGTCTGCCATCAATCCGTCCTCGCCCTTATCCGAGCGTGCCACCCGCACGGACGATCAGCCGGGCGGCGTTGTTGTACATGACGTCTGCCACGTCAGCAGGGCTCAGGCCAGCCGCCTCGGCCGCCTGGCGGAAAGCCAGCAACTCCTCGTACATGAAGAAGGAGAGCTGCGCGGCTTCCTCCTCGCTCACCTCGCGCATGTGCGGGTCGTCGCTGACGTCGCCGTAGAGGCCGCGAGGCGCCAGGTTGACGTAGAAGCCGTCCTCGCAGATGCGGCGCATCCGCATGCGCACGACCGGCATGTCGCTGCCGAAGACCACCCGCCTCGGCCCAACCGCCCGCAGCAGTTGCTCCATCGCATAGGCGCTCGTGTTGGCGCAGAAGTCGAAGTGCATCCGCCGGGCATCTTTGAGGATGTCGAACGCGTCGCCCACGGCCTCGGGGCAATAGGCGCGGCCGATGTGCGCGATCACCAACTGGACGTTGGGGTAGCGGTGCTCGATCTCCAGCATCATTTCCAGGTTGAGCGGGTCGCGCAGGCGGCCGCGGCGCGGGATGTGCAGTATGACGATCCAACCGTGCGCGTCGGCCACTTCGAGCTGATGGCGCGGCAGGAAGTCGAAGACTGTGATGTCATCTGAGGCGATGTGCGGCGGTGCGAACTCAAGATATGGTTTCAGTCCCAGGAAGCCGCCCGCGACCACGCGTTCCTCCAGCTCGTTCGCCGTCCATTCCGGCGTCGTAACCAGTAGACTCGGCAGCCGGTGCTGGGCGGCCGCCTGGCTGACGTAGCGGTTGCTGCTTTCCAGGTCGTACTCGCGCGTGGCCGGGCCGAAGATCACGGGTGTGACCGTCTGCCTGGGGAACATCAGGCAGTAGGTTGCCAGCAGGTCTTCGATCGGGTTTTCGGGCGCCACGCGGCCCGGCCACGTGGGCCCGCGCCTGGCCACCGGGGAGGGTTGGTGGTGCGAACGGAGCCACACGTGGGTGTGGATGTCTATCAGCTTTGCCGGCAGATAGTCGAGGTGGGTTTCATAAAATGCTCTGTCTACCGGTTTGATTTGTAGATCCATGGTTGGTGTCTCCGCTCTTGGGATAAAGATTGAGGGTTGATGGGATACTGCAACCTGAACGTTGCAGCTTGAGGCGGCTTTCCGCCCCGGCGTTCAGGCTGGGGTGCCCCACTAGCCCGACAGATTATCTGAATATCTGCAATGGAGCAAAACTCGCTATTGGAATGACAAGCGGTCGAAGCTCTCGGTAGCGACTTTTGCGGTATTGCGAATATCTATAGCTTACTGCCCCGCCAGGATGCCGTCCAGCTCTTCGCTGCACTGCCTGAGCACGTTCATCAGTGCGAAATCGCCGCCCCAGGGCACGATCTGCGCGCCGAGCTTGCGGTAGCGGGTCAGATCCTCCACAGAGCCGGCCGTGATACCCCAGGCCACCCCGTGCTGCCGCGCCGCCGCGGCCACGCGTTCGACCACGTCGGGGATCGTCATGGGGCTGTCGCTGGCCCGCAGGCGCTGCCCCAGGTCGCCGGGGCCGATGAAAAGGCAGTCAATCCCCGGCACGGCCGCGATTTCTTCGAGGTTTTGGACAGCTTCCGGCGTCTCGATCTGGGCGACGATAAATGTCTCGCGGTTTGCATCTTCGAAGTAGGTGGTACCGGGTTTCCAGGCTTCGATGCCGTAGTCAGCGTCCAGGCCGGCGCCGTCCACCCCGCGATTGCCCAGCGGTGAAAACTTGACCGCCTCGACCACCAGGTGGGCGATCGCCGGCGTGGAGACGAAGGGAATCATGAAGCCGGCCGCGCCATCCTCAAGATAATGATAGAGGTGCGTGCGTCCCGTGGTCTGCGGCCGCACCATGCAGTCAATGTCGTTGTAGTAGCAGGCCGCGATGATCGCCTGGGCCTCGCGGTCATTCATGGTGCGGTGTTCCAGGTCGAGCCAGATGCCGTCGTAACCGTAATGGGCGGCGTACCGCACGAAGAAGGGCAGAAAGTGCCCGGTGGCGGCGATACGGGCGAACTGCCCGCGGCGGAGTTTAGCCAGAACTTTGCTTTTTCTCACGAGTGACTCCCTAAAATGAATGATCGGCCCGGTAGCGGATGGCTTCAGGCCGCGCCGAACAAGAACGTCAGTGTGTTCGTATTGACTTGCTGCTGCTGCGCCGCGGTCAAGCCACGCCAGGCAGCCACCTCCTCCTCGTAAGTCCCCTTCAGTCGAAACTCGCGATACACCCCACCGCCCTGGAGTCGTCGCGTGATGTAGCTGTGGTACGGCGCGTCGCTGGCCCACAGCATGGTCGTCGGGAACATCGCCACCAGCGCCTGAAAGAAGCGCACGTGGTCGCTATAATCGACATCTAGCATCTCGGCCGACCGCTGGTCGCCCTGGGCCTTCTCTGTCCGGAACAGATCCACCTGGATCTTCAAGGCCGCGGTGTCAACGTACACGTTGGGCAGCGCCGCAGCCCGCTCCAGCGAACTCCGGTGGGCGCTGGCGCAATGGGCAAGACAGAAACGCAGCTCCGGATGGCGCTCCGCAACGTCAAGAATGTCGGAGGCCTGGGAGAATGGGTCGGTGGGGTCAGTGGAGGCGTGGAAGAGGATCGGCCAGTTGCGCGCAGCAAAAAAGGCCAGCAGCGGCGCGCCCACATCGAGCAGCGCGCGCGCCCGCGATTGGCACATCAGCGGGTGGATCTTGACGCCATAAATGGGAAACTCCTGCTCGAGCTCCTCCAGGCTCGTGATCTGCTCGTGGATGAGCCGGCCGGGATCGACTGAGATGAAGGGCAGGAACCGGCCGCTGTGCTCCGGGCAGAAGCGGTAGACGTCGGTCAGCAGCAGCCGATTCTCACGCTCGTACGGCACGCGCGAGATCGGCCTGGCGGCGGGTCGCAGCTCTCCGGTTTCGATGAGGGTCGGCAGGTCGTAGTAGAGCGCCGGTGAGATCGGAGAGACCACGCCAAAATCAACGCCATTGGCCTTCTGCCGGTAGGCCAGGTCTTCGGCGCTGGAACAGTAGGGGAAATTAATCTGCGCAGCCTCGCGGAACGCGACCCCGATGTGGGAATGCGCGTCGATCACTTTTCCCACCAGGTCTCCGCGGTGAAGGTGTCGCTCGATCCCAAAGTGTTGCGACCTTGCTACACGATTCTGCGAATCGAGTGTACTTTCCTGCATCTCACGCCTCCTGTTTCAGGGGTCCTGCCCGATGTGCAGCAGTTCCAAATGTGGCTTGTCACTCCTTCGCTTCTCTCAGGACAAGTTCTGAGCGGGTCTGCCACGCAAAGTGTGTCACGGCCCGCTTCCAGCGAAGAGTCTGCCTATCGGACACGGAGATTCTTCGCTAGAGGCTCGCCGCAACTGGAGTTGTACTGTAAACCCGCTCAGAATGACAGTCTGGCAGTTGTTACCTTTGGAATTCCTGTCCGATGTGCCTACAGCCCGATCCGTACCCAATGAATCCCCATCGCCGTCGAGTCCCCGGCGTAGTACGCGACCATCACGTCGCCGTTCGGAAGGAGCAGCGGCGTCGGGTGGCCAAACGTCCAGATGGTCATGTCGGCCCAGTAATCGGAGAAGTCGCGCGAGCCACCCATGCCAGACTCGCGGCCGGGGGCTTTCTCGTAGAAGACCAACTCATCCGACGCCGTCCACGTCCGGCCGAAGTCGTCGCTGAGGATCGCCCGCAGGCTCGGCGGATGGCGCCGGTGCACGTAGGCGGCGAAAACCCGGCCGCCGCCCAGCGCCAACGGCGCACAGATCTGTCCCCCGATCCTGGTGCTTGCCGGCGGGGTCCATCGCCGCGCGTCCGGTGAGCCCCACGTGATATGGATGTCGAGATCCTGCCCGGAGCGGCGATCGTGGCTCCACAACATCGCGATCAACTCCCCCGTGTCGGGCGCGACAGTCAGACGCTGGTCCCAATAGAGGACCTGCCCCTCGGGGTGGTGCGCGACGATGGCCAGCTCTGGCCACTGGCTTGGCCAGGTCGATGGTTCCTCCGATGTGCGCAGGCCCCCTGGGCCGGTGAGGCGCAGCGCGGCGTGGTGGCGGCCGGGACGCGTATCCCCGTACTCCTTCCACGCTTCGTAAGGCAGCGCCATCCGGCCATCCTGGAGGATCAAGATGGGGCCGGTGATGGCGTTGCCGGTGTGAGGCGCGAGCGGCACCTCGCCGAGCACCGCCCAGCTCTCCCCGGCGTCATCTGAGGCCGCAAGGAGCGTGCGCGTCGGCAGGATCCCCTCGGTTTGCGGGTCGAAGAGCGGCAGCCCCGGGTCGGTGCGATCGACCCATGTCAGGCACGCCACCAGGCAGTCCCCGTCCAACGGGGTCAGCGCCGTGGCGCGGATGCGGCCCCGCCCGGGCGGCAGATCCCCGAAGCCCGCAAAGGCCAGGCGCCAGGTCGCGGCATTGTCGTTGCTGACCAGTACGGGGGTGTCCTCGTCGGCTGCATCCTTCGAGCTGCCCGCGCGGAACGCTACGACGAGCCGGCCGTTCTCCAGTCGCACCCAGCTGGGAACACTGCAAAAGCGCGCCTCAGGCGGCGCGGAGGTCGCATCGAAGATAGTTCCCCTGTCCAGTATCCGCATATCTAATACCTACCATGCCTCTCCACCAAGTCGCGCATAATCTCGATGCGATCTTCAACCGCGTGCGGCGGGACCTGGTCGCCGGCGTTGGCAATGAAGCGCGGGCCGTGCCTCATCAGCGCCAGCCAATCCAGGACCGACTGCTTGAAAACCTCGACGGGTATCTCCGGCAGCCATAGATTGGGTGGCACGCCGCCGGAGAGGATGAAGTTGGGCCCGCCTTCTGCGCGGCACTGGGCCGGGGTCAGATCGCCCATGGGCGTGGGGGTGATCGCGTCGCCGCAGTCCGCGCCCGCGTCGCGGATCATGCCGATCGCCCCGCGCAGCCGGCCGTCGATGTGCACGGCGACGTACTTCCCGGCCGCGTGCAGCCGGCGGATCGCCTCGACGTAGAAAGGCCGCGACCAGCGTCCGAAGAAACGGGGCGGCTGGATGTCGCTGGAGAAGTTGTCGCCCAGGATGATGATCTCAGCGGGCGATGTTGCCAGCAGGTCGACCAGCTTCAGGTTGTTGTCATTGATCTGATCGACTACCTCACGCAGGGTCGCGGGCCAGTCGGCGGCCGCGTAGGCCGTGCCGCTGACCCCCAGCCAATAGTTCAGCAGGTGGCCCAGCGCGCTGTAGCCGGACGACAGATAAACCACGCCCATGTCACCAACCTCATCAACCCACGCCTGGTAGCGATCCCACAGCGGCGCATAGGAACGCGCGGCCAGCGCATAGCCCAGCACACGCAGGTCGTGTTCGGTCTGCACGCCCCAGCGGGTGATTGCCCACGAGTAGGACATCTCCTCCCATATGCGCCGGCGCTCGATGCTGCCGAGCGGGGTGGTCAACCGCCAAACGATCTCGGGCGCGCCGTCGTGGTCCACTTTGGAGACGTCCGACTGCACATCATCGCCGTAGGCCACGCTGTAGAACGAGCCGAGATTGGGCATGTAGAAGCCAGCGCCGGCCCGCTTATGATAGGCGATCAGATCGCGCTCCGGCTGGTCGTAGGTGACGCTCAGGTCCCACGGCATCCGGTTCTTGTGATAGAACCAGTGCGAGAGATCCAGCATGTACGGCACCACATCCGGCGTCTCCCCGTGGTAGATCGCGAGGATGCGCTCGCGCAGGGTCATCGTCATCGGTCAGCTCCTCGCAGTGTCCAGATCCACCCGGCTCTAGTGGGTCATTTGACATGAGTACCGCCATTCAGGCGGCACCGGGCGCCCTTCGATACGCCTTGCAGGCTACTCAGGATGCCCGGTGCGGGAATGGCGAAAAGCAAGTCAAACGACCCACTAGTGGGCCGTTTGCCAT
>MNXL01000395.1 GCA_001871755.1 Anaerolineae bacterium CG2_30_64_16 | reverse complement strand
TGGGGCGGGTCCCCGGACACCCTCAACAAGTTGGGGACTCCGACGAGGTCACCACGGCAATTCCCAGAGAACGTAACTTCTCAATTTTTCGGGGCTTTACTTGCTGTGGCCGGTCTCCTGACCGAGCCACGACGGGCACGGTCGGAGACCGGCCCGAGCTGTCCCCAGATTATTGAGAAGATACCAGAGAACCCTATCGGTGGCAAGGTACTATCTTGGTTTGCCCGCCGGGGGTTGCTCCGGAGGCCGGATGGATATCGTCTGTCTGGGTGAACTGCTGGTTGATATGTTCCCGAGTGAGTTGGGTCGGCCGCACGCCGAGGTTTCGGCCTTTCGCCCGGCGCCCGGAGGCGCGCCGGCGAACGTTGCGGTGGCTGCCGTGCGGCTGGGCGCGCGGGCGGCGTTCATCGGCAAGGTGGGGGACGATCCGTTCGGCCACTATCTGCGGGATGTGCTGGCGCGCGCAGGGGTGGAGACGCGCGGGATGCGTTTTGACCCGCGGGTGCGGACCACCATGAATCTGCTGGCTCAACCCGATGCCAACCACTACGACTGCTTCTTCTACCGCAATCCGGGCGCGGATACACGACTGCGGCCCGCCGAGCTGGACAGCGCGTTGATCGCGGCGGCCGGAGCCTTCCACTTCGGCTCGCTGAGCCTGACCGACGAGCCCAGCCGGAGCGCCACGGTCGAGGCGGTGCGGCTGGCCCACCGGGGGGGCGCGCTGATCTCATACGACGTCAACTACCGGCCCACTCTGTGGCGCACCGCGGACGCCGCGCGTGCGCAGGCGCTGGTCATGCTCCCGATGGTCGATCTGCTGAAGGTGAATGCGGAGGAGTTGACCTTGCTGGCAAGCGCGCACGACGGCGTGCGGAGCGCCTGCCACCCGGTCGGCAACCCAGAATACGTGGACGACCTGGCCGCGCGCGCCGGACCACTGTTGGCGCTTGGGCCGAAGCTGGTTGTGGTCACCCTGGGACCTCACGGCAGCTTCTTCTGCTGCGCAGACGGTGGCGGCTATGTCCCGGGCTTTGCCGTGGACACCATCGATGCCACAGGTTGTGGCGACGCCTTTATTGCCGGGCTGCTGAGGCAGCTTGTCGGGGTGGACGATTCGCATCCCGGTTCGACCGCGGGTGGGTTGTTCCTCGGGAGCCGCTTGCGGCCCGCGCTGCGGTACGCCAACGCGGTCGGCGCGCTGACGGCGACCGCCCAGGGCGTGATCCCGGCCCTGCCCACCGCGGCCCAGGTGGAGACGTTTCTGGCTGGAGAAAGAAGGTGATGCAGGCAGAGGTACCCGCAGGCTTACGGAGACTTCGGAAATCTTGCCCTCCAGATTATTGAGATGATACCGTTGTTGAATGACAGGAGCTTTCGTGCCAGACACACAGATGCTCAAGGAGCTGCCCCGCACATTGCGGCTGGATGTGTTGGACGTAACGGCGAAATGGGGTGGCCACGTGTCGAGCTGCTTCTCGGCCGTGGAGATCTTGACCGCTATCTACTTCGGCGGCATCCTGCGCTACCGGCCGGCGGAACCGGATTGGTCCCAGCGGGATCGGTTCATCCTCAGCAAAGGGCACGCGGCCCCGCTTTTCTATGCGGTGCTGGCGCGTGCCGGTTACGCGCCGCTGGCAGAGTTGCAGAAGTTCCGGCAACTGTCCGGCGGCCTGCACGGCCATCCCATCGCCGGCACGTTCCCTGGCGTAGAGATGACCAGCGGCTCACTCGGCCAGGGGCTCTCATTTGGCCTGGGCGCCATCCTGGCCGGCCGGTTGAGCGGGTTCGACTACCGCGTCTATGTGCTGCTGGGGGACGGGGAATGCGAGGAAGGCCAGATCTGGGAGGCGGCGATGGCCGCGGCGCATTGGCAGGCCGACCGCCTGATCGCCATCGTGGATCATAACAAATACCAGCAGACCGGGCCGATCAGCCGGGAGATGTCGCTGGCGCCCTTTGCAGGGAAGTGGCGCGCGTTCGGCTGGCAGGCCGCGGAAGTGGATGGTCATGATGTGGCCGCGGTGGTGGCCGGGTTGCAGGGTCTGATTGCGTGGCAAGATTCGCATCGCGCTCCGGCCGTGCTGATTGCTCACACCGTGAAGGGCAAGGGCGTTTCTTTCATCGAGCGAGACTACACGTTCCATGGCCGCTCGTTGTCGCCGGAGCAGGACGCCGCGGCCCGGAAGGAGATCCGATGCAACTAGGCGCCCGCGCCGGGCTCAAGCCCGCCGATCAACTGCGCAAGGCCGCCGGACAGGCCATGCTCGAAGTCGCCCGTCGGTACCCCAACGTCGTCATCCTTGACGGAGACCTGGGCAACTCGACCGGCGCGCACGCCGTGAAGGACGTTTTCCCAGAGCGTTTCTTCAACGTCGGCATCGCCGAGGCCAACATGGTTGGGATTGCCGCGGGCCTGGCGGCCAGCGGCTACATTCCCATTGTCACCAGTCTGGCGTCGTTTCTGTTCAACAACGCGTACGATCAAATCCGGCTGAGCGTCGCGCTGGCCGGCCTGAATGTCAAGTTCGTCGGCAGTCACGCCGGCATCAGCACCGGCCGAGAGGGGCCATCCTCGATGAGCCTCGAAGACTTCGCCCTGGCCGGCTCGCTGGCGCCTTTCGTAGTCGTGGCGCCGTGCGACCCGACCTCGATGCGCCAGGCCATGCATGCGGCCGTCGCCCATGTGGGCCCGGTCTACGTGCGCTCCAGCCGCGAGGCATTCCCGCACGTCTACACGCCCGAAGACTGCCGTTTCGCGATTGGCGTGGCCAACAAGCTGCGCGAAGGGCATGACGTGACGCTCATCGCCTGCGGGCTACTGGTACCCGTGGCGTTGGACGCGGCCGTCATCCTGGCCGAGGAGGGGATTCAGGCCCGGGTGCTGGACATGCACACTGTCAAGCCGCTCGACCGGGAGGCAATCGCGGCCGCGGCGCGTGAGACCGGCGCCATTGTCACCGCTGAGGAGCAGTTCATCACTGGCGGCATGGGGGTCAATATCGCCCGCATCGTGGTCGAGACGTGCCCGGCGCCGATGCGCCTGATTGGCATCCGCGATCGCTACCCGGGCTCCGGCTCGCCGGCGGAGCTGCTGGAGGCCCACGGCATGACCCCTGACCACGTGGCGGCGGCCGCGCGGGAGGCGATCAAGGCCAAGCCGCAGCCGACCCGCCCAATGTCGCTCAATAATCTGGGTGCTGTGTCGTGACAACTTTCGATCGTGTAGGAATCCGCCACGAGTTGGCGCGCCGCGCCGCCGCGGGAACTCCGGTGCGCGTCGGCGTTAGCGGCGCCGGCTGGATCGGCTCCGGTTTTGTGGCCCAAGCCTCCCACATGCCAGGCCTGTGCGTCAATGTCCTGGCTGACACAGACACCGCCGCGGCGCGCGCCGCGTTTCTCGCGGCCGGCATCCCGGCGGACACCATCGTCGAGGCAACCGCGGCCGGCCCAGCGATGGACGCCCTGGCCGCTGGCAAGCGAGTGATCACGCCCCGTTACGACCTGGCCGCGCAACTGGCCGCGGTGGACATCGTCACCGATGTCACGCCGTCGCCCGCCACCGGCGCCGAGACCGCCTACGCTTGCATCCAGCACGGCAAGGACGTGGTGATGGTCAACATCGAAGCCGATGTGACGGTCGGCCACATCCTGAAGCGGCTGGCCGCGAACGCCGGCGTGCTCTATAGCGTCTCTTCCGGCGATGAGCCGGGCTGTCTGGCCGAGCTGGTGGACTACGTGGTGGCGCTGGGGTTCGAGGTGATGGTGATCGGCAAGGGCAAGAACAACCCCCTCGACCGCACCGCCACGCCCGAGGCGGTCGCCGTAGCCGCGCGCAAATCGAACAAGGACCCATTCACGGTCGCCTCATACGTGGACGGCACCAAGACGATGTTCGAGATGGCGTGCGCGGCCAATGCCACCGGCTGCCGGCCGATGCAGCGCGGCATGATTGGCCCTGAGGCCGGCCTGGAGGATATCTCGCGCATTTGGGCGTTGGAGGAAGACGGCGGGCTGACCAGGTTCCCCGGCGCGGTTGACTTCGTGCAAGGGGCGGCCATGTCGGGCGGCGTCTTCGTGACCGTCCGCGTGGCCGATGAGCGTATCCGCGCCGATCTGGAATACTTGAAGGTGGGCAAGGGCCAATACTTCACCTTCTTCCGGCCCTATCATCTGTGGTTCATCGAAGCGCCCATCTCGGTGGCCCTCGCCGCGCTGCGGCGGCAGGTGTGGCTGACGCCGGAAGACCGGCCTGTGGCCGACGTGTTGACGATCGCCAAGCGCTCGCTGCGGCCTGGGGATCGGCTGGACACTTTCGGCGGGTATACCTTCTATGGGGTCATCGACCGGGCGGAGGTCACCCGTGCCGAGGACGCTTTGCCCGTTGGGCTGGCGCCTGGCGCCGTGCTGATCCGTCCCGTGGGGGCTGGCCAGGTGATCACTTGGGGCGATGTGAAATTGGATGAGGCCAGCACGGTGGTCAAATTACGGCGAGAGCAAGATGCGCTGCAGGGGTACCACACGGAGGAGACATAGATGGAATCAAAGCAGCGAAAAACCACGTTGGCCATGATCGTGGGTACCCGTGACTTCTTCCCGGCCGAGCCGGTGTTGAGGGAGCGGCGCAAGGTGTTGGCCATGTTGGCCGGGATTGGTGTGGAGGTGGTGATTCTGCCCGAAGATGCCACCCACATGGGCGCCGTCGAGACCTGGGAGGACGCCAAGAAGTGCGCCGCGCTCTTGCGTCAGCATCGCGACTGCATCGATGGCATCCTGGTCGTCCTGCCCGTGTTTGCCCCCGAGCGCGCCATTGTGGATGCCATCAAGCTCTCGGAGCTCCAGGCGCCGGTCCTGGTGCAGGCCTGCCCGGATAACCCGGATGCGCTGTCCGTGGCGCAGCGCGGCGACGCCTTTTGTGGGAAGTTCTCGCTCACCAACAACCTCTACCAGTACGGCATCCCGTTCAGCTTGACCGAATGGCATACTGTGCGGCCCGAGGACCCGCGCTTCCAGCAGGATCTGATGAAATTCCTGGGCGTGTGTCGCGTCGTACGCGGTCTCAAACGGGCGCGGCTGGGCGCGATCGGCGCGCGGCCGGCGATCTTCAACACGGTGCGCTACAGCGAGAAGCTGCTCCAGGCGGCCGGCATCACTGTCACCACCGTCGATCTGTCGGAAATCTTGGGCGCGGCCGGCGTGCTGCGGGATGCGGATCCCAAGGTTAAAGCGCGGCTCGAGGGCATCCAGGGCTACATTCAGACGGACGGGGCGCCAGCGGAGGCGCTGATCAAGATGGCCAAGCTGGGCGTGGTACTGGATGACTGGATCGCCGAGAACGAGTTGGACGCCACCGCGGTCCAGTGTTGGACGTCGATCCAGAAGCACTACGGCATCAACGCCTGCACGCTGATGAGCATGTACTCCGAGAGCCTGATGCCCAGCGGCTGCGAGGTGGACATCACGGGTGTGCTCTCCATGTACGCGCTTCAGCTCGCTTCCGGTAGCCCCAGCGCGCTGGTAGACTGGAACAACAACTACGCCGATGAACCGGACAAGTGCGTCCTGTTCCATTGCGGCAACTGGGCGAGGAGCTTCTTCGAAGCGGGGTCGGTCAAGATGAGCTACGGTGAGATCCTGGCGACCGTGTTGGGGCAGGAGAACACCTACGGCGTCGTCTCGGCGACTGCCGTCGCGGGCCCGATGACCTACGCCCGTATCACTACCGATGATCGGCGTGGGGTGATCAAGGCCTACGTGGGCGAGGGTCAGATTACCGCGGATCCACTGGACACCTTCGGCAGCCGGGCCGTAGTCGAGATCCGGGACCTGCAACGCCTGCTGCGATACATCGCGAAACAGGGCTATGAGCACCATGCAGCGATGAATCGTTCGCGATCGGCGGAGATCCTCGCCGAGGCGTTCGAGACCTACATGGGATGGGAGATCTATCATCACAATGGTTAGGGCCTAACCAGTTAAATCCTTGCACAACAGACAAGCATCTTCTGATGGCATTTGCCTGGTTGGCTCTGGCTTGTCCAGGTTAGGGCCTAACCCACGAGATCCTTGCTTTTTGTGCAAGAATTCGGTGAGCAAGGTTAGCGCCTTCTTGGTTCCGGCTTGTCCGGGTTAGGGCCTAACCAGTTAAATCCTT
>MNXL01000155.1 GCA_001871755.1 Anaerolineae bacterium CG2_30_64_16 | reverse complement strand
TTGACGAGAACGCCATGCTGGGCTACGAGGTTCTCGTTGCCCCCACTGGGTGGCCGAACAATGGCAGTTTCGCCGATTTGACAAGACCAGCTCGTTATATCCGCGATCGCGAATACCGCCATGTGACTCCCGTTCCGTCGCTCCAGCGCGCCCGAAGCAGCAAAGTAGGCCGCGACAAGAGGAGAAAGCGTCCAGTCGAGCATTCTCGTCGGAGCACGGTAATGCTGGGCCACCGCCAAGAGATAGTCGTCATCTGAGATCAGCCTCTCAGGCAAGGTCGAACGCATTCTCAGGTAGCCTCGAAGACCGTCCAGCAGGGCGCGCTCGAAACCTCGTTCATCGCCCAACTGCTTCCGAAACAACGAAGGTACGAGCCGCCAAGACGCGTCGGCTTGTCCACGGAAGTACCAAGTTCCCGACGCCCCTACGCGCTGGAGTGCGTGAAGCATGTCAATGAAAGCTATCGGATCCGTAAACCTCGTTACTGGCACGAGATACTCTCCTACATTCACCTTCCTGACTGTAGAACTGCCACATGTGGCTTGGTCAATCTAGCCCTCAACTTTGGAGATGCGGAAAGCGTTGATAAAGTGTTCCTAAGTCCTGCCTGATCTGTGCCAGAGACGAAGCATCTGGATTGAGCTGCAATGCTCGTTCGAACCAACGCATGGCTTGCGCTGCTGCTGTATCGATAACCATGTCGGCTTCCGCCAATGCTAACTCTGATTGCCGCGGAGAGAACTTGTCAATGCCCTGAGTGCCAAGAAATGCAGTCAGGGCAGTAATGTGAGGCTCTATGGTAGTCCAGCTTGCGCGCGTAAGGATGTTATAGGCTGTCGCCAGAGCGTAAGCGGATCGGATGTCGTTTGGACGCAGCTCTACGCAACGCTTGCAAGCTTGAAGGGATTGAACATACTGGCCTGTGGCCTGGTATTTGTCCCCAAGAGTGAACCAGATCACCCATTCGTTAGGCTGTTCCCTTGCGGCTTTCTCTGCCGCTTCTATGAATTCCTGCGGGGAATAGGTTTGGCGATCGGAAAGATGTCGTCCCACAGTGCGTGCAAGCTTCATGCCATCAGTGAGACCCCATTGAGAGATACCTGGCATTGTCAGACCTCCTTCGGACGGAAAATGGGCCGCCGCCAGTCTGCGCAGCTTGTCATCACCGCCTGTCACAGCCCTGACCACTGGCAGAACGCGCGACTTGCTTGCCTCAAAGATTCTGCCGGGCTATTGTCCATCCGGGACAAGTGATTCGAAGACGACACGAGTGAGGCAGCCACAGCATATCACTCCGATCCTATCGAAAGCGCCACTTGCCTTGATTCTCACACTGGCCTAACTAGTATTTAGATGGAAACTTTCCGTCTAATCCGCCGCCCACGGCATTTAGACAGACGCAATCCGTCTAATCCCCCCATCAGGCGTTTTAGACGGATGAACGCCGAATCCCCAATCCCTAATCCCTAATCCCCAATCCCCAATCCCCAATCCCAGCCCATCCGCCACTCCTGCTGACAAATCCAGTATACAACTAGAGCCTTTGCCTGTCAAGCCTATAAAACTGCCGGAGGTGTCGCTTATGTCGCCACAGCCCCCCAAACTGCTCGATCAGGCCTGCACTGAGCTGTGTCGAAGTGCCCGCGCGGCCCATCGTTCAGCGCCGTCTCAGCCCTGCTGGATGATCTCGACCTCGATGGCGATGTTGACGGTGTCGCCGACCAGCCACCCACCGGTCTCCAACGCCACGTTCCACGTCAGGCCGAAATCCTTACGGTTGATCTTGGTCCGGGCAGTGAACCCCGCGCTGACCATCCCCCACGGGCTCTTGGCCTGACCTGCGTACTCCACGTCCAGCACCACCTCTTTCGTCACATCCCGGATCGCCAGGTCACCGATGATCCGACCGTGCGACTCGTCGATCTGTTCCACGCGTGTGCTCTTGAAGTGGATGTACGGGAAAACCTCGACGTTCAGAAAATCGGCCGACTTGAGATGCGCGTCCCGCTGGGGTTCGCCCGTGTCGATGCTCGCGGCCTCGATCTGAACATCCACCGCAGACCGCACGGGATCCTGCTCGTCGAATTCGACCGCGCCAGCGACCGTGGCGAACTGGCCGTGCACGTTGCTGATCATCATGTGCCGCGCTGAAAACGTGACGCGCGTGTGGGCTGGATCGATCTGCCAAGCCATGGTAAGCCTCCTCATTTGAGATCAATGTTTTGATGTCGAACAATCTGACCTTGAGACATTATCACAGCCGCTACAAGAGAACCGTAGCGCTCAATACAATATTTGTACAAATGCAGCGCCAGGCTCTCGCGGCAAAGCCGTGACTGGCGTCGTGACTGGCGTCGTGACTGGCGTCGTGACTGGCGTCATGGGCCAACGTGTCTCCAGGCACTACCGGGCACCCGCCCGCCGCGCTATACTTGACACGATGATATAGTGACACGGTGACAGCGAGGAGATCGATGACTCACCCACTTATCCAACTTGACCAGGTGATCAAAGAATACGAAACCGGCGCCGGCCCGTTGCGAGTGCTACACGGCGTGTCCCTCACGGTGCAGGAGGGCGAGTTCGTGGCCGTGGTCGGCCCAAGCGGCTCCGGCAAGTCGACGATGATCAACATGGTCACCGGGATCGACCGGCCGACCGAGGGCGTGGTCACGGTGGCAGGCGCCTGCCTCAACGGGCTGAGCGAGAACCAGATGGCGCGCTGGCGCGGGCGGAACGTCGGCGTCATCTTCCAGTTCTTCCAGTTGCTGCCGACCCTCAACGTGCTGGAAAACGTCATCCTGCCGATGGACTTCTGCAACACCTACCCCCCCAGGGAGCGCAAAGAGCGGGCGTTGCACCTGCTGGCGCAGGTGGAGATGGCCGACCAGGCCCACAAGCTGCCCGGCGCCATCAGCGGCGGGCAGAAGCAGCGCGCAGCCATCGCGCGGGCGTTGGCGAACGATCCGCCCCTGCTGGTGGCCGACGAACCCACCGGCAACCTGGACAGCAAGACGGCCGACCGGGTGTTCGATCTGTTCGCCGAGCTCGTGGGCAGGGGGAAGACGCTGGTGATGGTGACGCACGACCGCGAGATCGCCCAACGCCTGCCGCGGGTGGTGCAGGTGCAAGATGGCTGCATCCTGGCAGGACAACCATGAACGCGTTGCAGACCATTCGCCTGAAAACCCTCCGCGACCTGTGGCGCAACCGCAGCCGCACGTTGATGGTCGTCCTGAGCGTCGCGGTCGGCGTGCTCGGCGTGGGCATGATCGTGGTGACCTGGGACATCCTCACCACCGACCTGGGCCGGCGCTACGCCGCGATCAACCCGGCCCACGTCGAGATCAGCGTGCCCGCGGGGGTGAGCGAAGACGATCTACGGGGGCTGGAAACGGCGCCTGGCGTGGTCCAGGTGCAGGGCCGCGCCGTGTTCAGCACACGATATCGAGCAGACGGGCCGGAGGGGACCTGGCAGACCATCGACCTGATCGCCTTCCCCGACCCCACCGCGCAGGTGATCAACATCCTGGCCCCGGATGAGGGCGCGTGGCCGCCCGGCCGCGAAGAAATGGTCGTCGAGCGCGCTTCGTTGTCCGAGATGGCCGCCGCTGCGGGTGTCTCTGTGAACGGCGCCTGCGGCGCAAGCGTCGTGGTCGATGCAGGGGGCCGCGAACGCTCGCTGACGATCGCGGGGACGGTCCATCAGCAGGACGCGGTGACCGCCGCGGTGCGCGGGAGCCCCGTCGCGGTGGTCAGCCTGGACACGCTGGTGAAGCTGCGCGGCCACGACCGCATGAACACGATCTATCTGATCGTGGACGACCTGGAGCAGCGCGCTGAGGTGGCCGCGGCCGCGCGCGAGCGCCTGGAGCGGGCCGGCTACGACGTCGGTCAGGTGACGCTGCGCGATCCGGCCGTCCACCCCGCGCAAGACGTGCTGGACGTGCTGCTGCTGGTGATGGGCATCCTGGGTGTGCTGGCGCTGGCGCTGAGCGGCTTCCTCGTCACCAATACCATCAGCGCGTTGATCACCCAGCAGATCGACCAGATCGGGGTGATGAAGGCGATCGGGGCCGACACCGGGTTGGTGCTGCGCGCCTACAGCCTGACCGTGCTGGCGTATGGCGTGCTGGGCACGCTGGTCGCGATGCCGCTGGCCGGCCGGACCGGCTACGGGCTGGCGCGCTACCTGGCCGGCCAACTCAACATCGACCTCTACCCTGACCGCGCGTCGCCGCTGGCGGTGGCCGTGATGCTGGGCGTGGGAATCGCCGTGCCCTTCATCGCCGCGGCCGGGCCGTTGTGGCGCGGCGCACACATCACCGTGCGCGAGGCGATCGCCGACTACGGCCTGGGTGGTGGCTCGGGCGACAACCGGCTGGTGCAAGGGTTGGACCGGGTGCAGGGACTGCCGCGCGTATGGGCGCTGGCAGTGCGCAACGCGGTGCGCGTTCCCAGCCGGCTCGCGTTGACCTTGCTGACCCTGGCGCTGGGCGGAGCCACCTTCATCGCGGTATTGAGCACCGACAGCTCGTTCGGCCGGACCATCGACAACCTGTTGGAGGGCCAATACGGCATGGATGTGCTGCTGGCATTCCGGACCGAGCAGCGGCCGAGCCAGGTGCTGCCCATTGTAACCTCGCACGGGGAGGTGGTGCGCGCCGAGGCGTGGTATTTCGATACCGCCGTCATGCGCCTGGCCTCGGGTCAGGAGGTGCAGGTGACCATGTTCGCCGGTCCACACGACACACAGTTCTATCAGCCGACCCTGTCAGCCGGCCGCTGGTTACAGCCAGGCGAAGGCCAGGCGCGCCAGCCAGCCGCCGTCGTGGTCAACCGCAAGTGGGCCGATGAGGAGGGCGTGCAGTTGGACGACCCGGTCACACTGGACCTGGGTGATGGCGCACCCGTCAGCGAATGGGTGGTGGTCGGGTTCAACCAGGATCTGGTCCGGCAACAGACCGGCGTCTTCGTGTCCTTAGAAAGCCTGGATCACGTCCTGAAGCGCACCGACCGCACGGTCACGCTGGAAGTGCGGTATGCCGAACACGACCTGGCCAGCCAGCGCCGGATCACGGCCGAGGTGATCGATCTGCTGGAGCAGAACGGCGTAGAGGTCTTTTCCACGCTGATGATGAGCGATATCCGAGGGCAGGTGGTCAGCCTGTACCGCATCCTGATCATCTTCCTGATGGTGATGTCAGTGCTGATGGCGCTGATCGGCGGCCTGGGGTTGATGGGGATGATGAGCATCAACGTGCTGGAGCGGAGCAAGGAGATCGGCGTGATGCGGGCCATCGGCGCGGATAGCCGGGCCATCGTCCAGATCTTCTGGGGTGAGAGCATGGTGATCGCAGCGATCAGCTTCATCCTGACGCTGGCGCTGAGCCTGCCCCTCTCCCGCGCCATGACGCGGGCGGTCGGCATGGCCTTCATCGACACGCCGCTGAGTTTCACCTACGCCGCGCCGGGCATCGCCTGCTGGCTGGTCCTGGTCCTGCTGATCGGCTCCCTGGCCAGCATCGCGCCGGCGCTCAACGCCGCCAATCTGAGCGTGCGGGAAAGCTTGAGTTACGAGTAGTTAGAACTGTGATCGATATTACACTATTGACATGTAAAGCAACTTGTGATACACTTCCCTAAGTCAGGATCCCACTCACGACGCAGGCGCCAAGAGCCCATATTCATGGAACCACATTGCCAGGGTCAACGTAACCGCCGAGCTCCCCTATGTTGTCAGCACAGGCGTAAGCAACGTGCCGATCAACGTGCCCGTCTTGTTAGGGGGGAAGATCCAGGATGCCTATAGCTGGGCGTTGACCGCACCCGGTGGTTCCAAGGCGGCCCTGAATGACGCCTCGAGCCGGAATCCGTCATTTACGCCCGACGTCAAGGGCAAGTACGTGTTGACGGAGGCGACGAGTGGGGCGACTTTCGACGTGTATGCCGGCGCCTGGGTAGGCGTGATCACCGGACAGGACGATAAAGGGGAACCGGTAGTCGATGCCACCTGCACGGCATGCCACAACGGCACTGTCGCACCCGACACGTTTACCCCCTGGAAGGCGTCTGGGCACGCGGAGATCCTGACCCAGAACATCGACGACCCCAGCGGGCACTGGAGCGCCGGCTGCGCTTCCTGTCATACAGTAGGCTACGACGCCGAGGCCGACAACGGCGGCTTCGACGAAGCCATGGCCAGGGAGAAATGGGAAGTACCTCACGGAGCGGTGGGCAACTGGGCTAAGATGCTGAAGGACTACCCCGCTACGGCGCGGCTGGCCAACATCCAGTGCGAGAACTGCCATGGCCCGCAGGACAGTGAGGCCCACATGCAGGGGGCAGCACGCCAGAACATCTCATCCGATCTCTGTGGGGCTTGTCACGGCGAGCCGGCGCGGCATGGGCGCTTCCAGCAGTGGGAGGAGAGCGGGCACGCCAACCTGGAGCTGGCCATCGAGGAAGCAACGGTTGAGAACAGAGGCGCAACCGCAGCTCATTGCGGGCGCTGCCACGCTGGAGAAGGTTTCCTGGCCTGGATCGAGCAAGGTGATCTGACCAGGCGGATCCAGGGGGCCAATGGCGACGCCACGGTTGAGGAGTTGACAGCCCTTGGCATGACGGCGGATTCCGTTCATTCGCAGACTTGCGTGGTGTGCCATGATCCCCATGCACAGGGTAAGACCTCCGGGGAGCCAAATACCGCAACGGTTCGAATCGAAGGCGACACCGCGCTGCTGCCTGCGGGCTTCAAGGCCGTTGGGGTGGGCAGAGGTGCGCTTTGTATCACCTGCCACAATACTCGAAACGGCGCCCACAACGATGGCACAGGCGATCCAACGAGCTACTCAGCGCCGCACACCGCTGCGCAGGGTGACGTGTTGATGGGAGAGAACGCCTACTTCGTCAGCACCGGTGCCCGCTCGAAACACTCCTTCATCAAGGACACCTGCACCACCTGCCATATGGAGTTGACCCCGCCTCCGGCTGAGTACAGCTACAATCTCGCCGGCGCCAACCACTCGTTCAAAGCCAGTCTGGCGGTCTGCAGCGAGTGCCACGGCGCGTATGATGGCGGTACGCTCCAGGAGAGCACGGAGGCAATGCTCCATGAGTTGGGCGCGCAGATGGGTGACTACCTGCTCAGCAAGATGCCCGACCCGGTCCATGTCAAGGACTACACGCCTCATGAGTCCGGGGGCAAATCCTATGACGTGAAGAGCGACGATCTCATCCTGGACAAGGCCAACATCACAGCGATCGAGCCGACGGAACCGCATGGACAGCAAGGCTTCATCCTGAAGCTCGGCGCCCCGATGGAAGTTACGTACTCACCGCAGGATGAAGACGCCCACAAGCTGTCTGTCACCGAGGTGCAGGTGCAGTTGGGCGACTTCACGACTGACGGAAAGGCTGCCCTGATCGAGACAAGTGATCCATTGGTCAAGGCCGGTTGGAACTACTTCCTGATCCATGGAGACGGCAGCGAGGGCATCCACAACCCGGCGTTCGTGATGGACATCCTCCGGGCTACAATGGATGCGTTGAAGTAAGGCGCGGCCGATGCCGCGTTTGAGACACGCGGCCCGGTCGAGTTGGCGACTGCACGGCGAACGAGTCACTGCATCGACGTAACGGACTGAGTATCGAGACGGACGGCTACTGTGAACATCATCAGTTCGTATCTTCTCAATTTTTCGGGGAATCGCTCGCTGTGGCCGGTCTCCTGACCGAGCCACGGTGGCTCGGTCAGGAG
>MNXL01000370.1 GCA_001871755.1 Anaerolineae bacterium CG2_30_64_16 | reverse complement strand
ACAAGGGGCAAAGAGCAAAGGGCAAAGAGCAAAGGGCAAGAGGCAAATAGCAAAGAGCAAGAGGCAAAGGGCAAGAGGCAAATAGCAAAGGGCAAAGGGCAGGGAGCAAAGGGCAAGAGGCAAGGGGCAAAAGGCAAGAGGCAGGGGGCAAGAGGCAAAGGGCAAAGGGCAAGAGGCAAGGGGCAAGGGACGCCATCTGCCATCTGCCATCCGCCATCTGCCTGTCCGAAATCCGAAATCCGAAATCCGCCATCTGCCATCTGCTATCTGCCTGTCCGAAATCCGAAATCCGAAATCCGCCATCTGCCATCTGCCATCCGCAACACGGAGGCACTTATGATCATCATCATGAAACACCACGCCACGCCCGGCGAGATCAACACCATAATCAGTCAGGTGGAAACACACGGCTATCACGTGCATCTCTCGCAAGGCACCGAGCGGACCATCATCGGCATCGTGGGGGACGGCCGGCCGTTGGAGAACCACAATTTCGAGCTGCTGTCGGGGGTCGAAAACGTGGTGCGCATCCTACAGCCGTTCAAGCTGGCCAGCCGCGACTTCCACCCCGAAAACACCGTGATCAACGTACGCGGGGTCATGATCGGCGGCCCGCAACTGACCATCATGGCCGGCCCGTGCGCGGTGGAGAGCCGCAGCCAGATCCTGGAGACCGCCCAGGCGGTGAAGGAAGCTGGCGCGACGATCCTGCGCGGGGGCGCGTTCAAGCCGCGCAGCTCCCCCTATTCGTTCCAGGGGCTGGGCGAAGATGGGCTGGAGCTGCTGGCCGAGGCGCGCGATATCACCGGGCTGCCGATCATCACCGAGGTGATGTCGCCCGAGGCGGCGCCGACCGTCGCCAAGTACACCGACATCTTCCAGATCGGCGCGCGCAACATGCAGAACTACCCGCTGCTGCTGGCGGTCGGCCGGACTCAAACCCCAGTCTTCCTGAAGCGGGGCATGATGAGCACGGTGCAAGAGTGGCTGATGTCGGCCGACTACGTGCTGAGCGGCGGCAACCGCAACGTGATGCTGTGCGAGCGCGGCATCCGCACTTTCGAGCCGGCCACCCGTAACACGCTGGACATCAACGCTATCCCGCTGCTCAAGCAGTGGTCGCACCTGCCCGTCTTCGGCGACCCCAGCCACGGCACCGGCAAGTGGGAGCTGGTCGCACCGACCGCCCGGGCCTGTATCGCGGCCGGCGCCGATGGCCTGATGATCGAGGTGCACCCGCACCCGGAAAAGGCCCTTTCTGACGGCGCCCAGTCGTTGAAGCCGGAACGGTTCGCGGAGCTGGTGACCAGCCTGCGCCAGATCGCACTGGCGGTGGGACGGACGCTGTGACACGGTGACACGGTGACACGGTGACCGGGTGATAGGGTGACACGGTGACAGGGTGACACGGTGACAGGGTGACAGGGGCGATAGGGTACGACGAAGGGTGGGCGCGCCATCGACGCGTCTACCGATCTACCAATCTACCAATTTACCAATCTACCCTTGTTTCCTTGTTTCCTTGTTTCCTTGTTTCCTTGTGCACCTGGGCGACAGACATCACCCGGTCACCGTCCGATGCGCAGCATCGGCGTCATCCTCTCGCATCGAGGAAACAACTTGATGGACGATGAGTTTACCATCTGCATCGTCGGCCTCGGCCTGATGGGCGGGTCGTTGGCGCTGGCGCTCAAGCAGGCCGGCTGGGCCCGACACATCGTCGGCGTGAGCCGGAGCAGGACGACCCTGGCCGCCGCGCGCGACGGCGGCGCCATCGACGTGGGCACGTCCGATCTGGCTGAGGGGATCGCCGCGGCGGACGTGGTAGTGCTGGCCACGCCGGTGCGCACCATCTTGCAGTTGCTACCCGAGGTCGGTCACCACGCCCCAGCCGGCGCGCTGATCCTGGACCTGGGCAGCAGCAAGACGCAGATCTGCGAGGTCATGGCCGACCTGCCCGACAACCTTGAGCCGGTGGGCGGCCATCCGATGTGCGGCAAGGAGGTCGCGGGTTTTGCGGCCGCGGATGCCTCCCTTTTCCAGCGCCGGCCGTTCGTACTCTGCCCGCTGCCGCGCACCGCGCCAGCCGCCCTGCGCCTGGCAGACAGCCTGGCTCGCGCCACCGGCGCCCATCCCGTGGTCCTCACCCCCGGCGAACACGACCGGGCTGTCGCGGCCATCAGCCACCTGCCCTACACGGTGGCCGTCGCACTGGTGAACACGGTGGGCGCAACAGGCAATCCCCTGGCCTGGTCGCTGGCCTCGTCGGGTTTCCGGGACACCTCACGGGTGGCCGGCAGCGACGTGGACATGATGTTGGACACGCTGCTGACCAACCGGGAGGCGGTCTTGACCTGGATCGAGGCGTTCGCTGCGCAACTGGACGGGCTGCGAGACGCGCTGGCCACCGGGGACGAACCCGCGCTGCGCGCCCAACTCACGGCCGCGCGCGCGAAACGGGTGCAAGTGGGAAAGACGATTGGGTAGATTTCGGATTTGCGATTGCCGATTTGCGATTTGTGATTGGCCATTTGCCATCTGCCATTTGCCATTTGCCATTCGCTATCTGCCATTCGCCATTCGCCAAGGAAGCTTCTATGCCAAACCTCATCATCAACCCGGCCGGCCCGTTGCGCGGCAGCGTCACCGTGCCGGGGGACAAATCGATCAGCCACAGGGCGCTGCTGCTGGGCGCGCTGGCCGAAGGGGATACGCTCGTGCGCGGCTGGCTGCCCGCGGAGGATTGCCAGGCCACCCTGCGCTGCGTGCGCGGCCTCGGCGTGAGCGTGGATGTCGTGGACAACGCGCTGGACAAACCAGGTTTCTCAGAAAAACCTGGTTTGTCCAGCGCGTCCGCCCTATCCGCCACCCTGCTCGTGCACGGGGTCGGCATGGCCGGTTTGCGCGAACCGGCGGATGTGTTAGACTGTGGCGGCTCGGGCACCACGATGCGCCTGCTCGCGGGGATCCTGGCGGGCCAGCCTTTCACCAGCGTCATGACCGGCAACGAGGCGCTGCGGCGTCGGCCGATGGCGCGCATCGCCGAGCCGTTGCGGCGGATGGGCGCCACCATCCTGGGCCGCGACGGTGGCCGCCTGGCCCCCCTGACCATCCGGGGCGGTGGATTGGCCGGGATCGACTACTCGCTGCCGGTCGCCAGCGCCCAGGTTAAGTCGGCGATCCTGCTGGCGGGTCTATTCGCCGACGGCGAGACGATCGTGCGCGAGCCCGGCCCGGCGCGTGATCACACCGAGCGGATGCTGCGTGCTTTCGGCGTGGAGATAGAGGTCGATGTGGCGCCTGCGCCGGCCTCGGTCGGCCCATACGCCACCATCCGCCTGACCGGCGGGCAACGGCTGGCCGCGACGCTCGACGCCGACGGCCGCGCAGTCATCGACGTGCCAGCCGATATCTCTTCCGCGGCCTTCCCGCTCGTGGCGGGCGCCATCGTCCCCGGCTCCGAGATCGCCCTGCGCGGGGTGGGCGTGAACCCTACGCGCACCGGACTGCTGGATCTGCTGGCAGAGATGGGATGCGCGCTCGACGCGCATCAGCCTTGTGCGATGGACGAGCCGATCGCGGACATCGCGGTGCGTCACAGCCGGCTGCGCGGAGTCTCTGCGGGCGGCAATGTCATCGTGCGCGCCATCGACGAGTTCCCGATCTTCGCGGTCGCTGCCACCCAGGCCGAGGGCACGACCGTCATCCGCGACGCGGGCGAGCTGCGCGTCAAAGAATCGGACCGGATCGCCGCGGTGGCCGCGGAGCTCACCAGGATGGGCGCACAGATCGAAGAACGGCCGGACGGGCTGATGATCCACGGCCCCACCCCCCTGACGGCCGCGGTCGTGGACAGTCACCGCGATCACCGGCTGGCAATGGCGCTGGCCGTGGCGGGGCTGGTGGCTCGCGGCGAGACCGTCGTGCAGAATGCCGAGGCCATCGACGACTCGTTCCCGGGGTTTGTGGAGATGATGGGGGCGTTGGGAGCGGAGATCGCGTGGCGGGAGTAGGGATTGGGTATTGGGTATTAGGTATTGGGTATTAGGTATGTATTTGGTATCTGGTATCTGAAGATCGTCGGACACGAAAGAAACTCCTACGAAGGCGAGAAAGCCATGACCACGAACAATCCCCAATACCTAATACCTAATACCCGTCTTCTCATCACCGGTGCGACGCGCTTAACCGGCGTCATCGGCTGGCCCGTCGGCCACAGCCTCAGCCCGGCCATGCACAATGCCGCGTTCGCCGCGTTGGGGCTGGACTACGTCTATGTGCCGCTGCCGGTTCCGCCGACCCGGATCGGGGAGGCGGTGCGCGGGCTGGTCGCGCTGGGGTTCGCGGGCGCCAACGTCACCGTGCCGCACAAGCCGGCCGTCTTGCCCCTCATGGACGACCTGACCCCGATCGCTCGGGCCCTGGCCGCGGTCAACACTATCATCGTCCGGCCCGACGGCTCGCTGCTGGGCGATAACACCGACGGCTACGGGTTCATGGCGGACTTGCAATCGCAAATCGCAAATCGCAAATCGCAAATCGAACAGGTCCTCGTCCTCGGCGCAGGCGGCGCAGCACGCGCCATCGTCTACGCCCTGGCCGAAGCCGGCACGACGATAGCCGTGGTGAATCGCACGCCTGCTCGCGCCGCAGAGTTATGTCAAACCGTTCGTCGTGCCTTGCCGGCGGCGGTTGTCAGCGCTCATCCATTCCCGGATGCCTTGCCCGAATTGGCCGCGAGGGCCGATCTGATCGTCAACGCCACCAGCCTGGGGCTGCACGGTGACGCGGATGCGTTGCCGTGGAATCCAGCGGTCCCCTTCCGCGCCGATCAGGTCGTCTACGATCTGATCTACAACGTGGAGACGCCGCTGCTGAAGCTGGCCGCGGCCGGCGGCGCGCAAGTCATCGACGGGCTGGGCATGCTGGTTCACCAGGGTGCGCGGTCGTTCGAGTTGTGGACGGGACAGAAGGCGCCGGTGGATGTGATGTTTGAGGCGTTGCGTAGAGAAACAGGTAATAGGTATTAGGTATTAGGTATTGGGTATGGCGCGTCATCGAGCAAGCATCCAATACCCAATACCCAATACCCAATACCCAATATCTCATGCCCGCACGCAATCCTATCATCCGAGAGCATTCCATGAACGCACTCCGTTTTCTCACCGCTGGCGAGAGCCACGGCCCCAAGCTGACCGCCATCCTGGAAGGGATGGTCGCGGGGGTGCCGGTGGACACGGCCGCGATCAACCATGAGCTGGCGCGGCGCCAGCAATCGGCCGGCTCGGGCGGCCGGATGAAGATCGAACGGGACACGGCCCGCATCACCGCGGGGGTCATGGCCGGCCACACCACCGGCGCACCCATCGCGTTCGAGATCACCAACCGGGACTACGCGGCCTGGGCCGACCGGGCGATCCCGCCGATGACCGTGCCCCGGCCTGGCCACGCGGACCTGACCGGCGCGATCAAGTACGGCTATCGCGATCTGCGGCTCGCGCTGGAGCGCGCCAGCGCCCGCGAGACCACGGCCCGAGTGGCCGTGGGCGCGCTCTGCAAAGCGTACCTGGCTCAGTTCGGCATCGTCGTAGGCGGCTACGTCACCGCGATCGGCCAGGTGACCGCTGATTTGCCCGACGACCTGCCCTACGCCGAGCGGTTCGCCCTGGCCGAGACCAACGACGTGCGTTGCCCGGATGCGGGCGCTGCCGAAAGCATGGCGCGGCACATCTGGGAGATCATGCAGGCGCGGGACACGGTCGGCGGGGTGTTCGAGGTGGTCGCGCTGGGCGTGCCGCCGGGGCTGGGCAGCCACGTCCACTTCGACCGCCGTCTGAGCGGCCGCTTGATGGCCGCGCTCGGCTCGATCCAGGCGATCAAGGGGGTCGAGATCGGCCCGGCCTTCGCCAACGCCCGGCTGCCGGGGACGCAGGTGCATGACGAGATCACCTCTCCCCCGACCCCTCCCCTACATGGGGAGGGGAGCGACACTCCCCCTTCCCTCGCAGGGGCCGGCGGCATGAGCCTGATCGGTCGCACCGCCGGCATCGGCCGCGGCGTCGAAGAACTGCAATGGGACCTC
>MNXL01000369.1 GCA_001871755.1 Anaerolineae bacterium CG2_30_64_16 | reverse complement strand
GCAGGGGGCAGGGGGCAGGGATCAGAGGGCAGGGAGCGGGGAGCAGGGAGTAGGGAGCTCAGAACCGGGTGCCAATCTGCCCGCTTGCCCATCTACCGATTCACTAATTTCTCAATCTCCCGATTCCCCAATTGACGAATCTACCAATCTACCAATTTCCCAATTTCCCAATCTACCAATCCTTGTTTCCTTGTCTACTTGTTTCCTTATCCCCTTGTCTACTTTCCTCCTCATCTCCCTCTCCCTCGGCGCGCTGGGCGCGATCAACACGTGGGATCTGCCGACCTACTTCCTGTTGGTGGCGGGCGCTTTCCTGGTCGCTGCGTGGCGGGGGCGGCGGGTTACGATGGTGATCGCCGCGGGGGTGGCGGCCGGTCTGACAGGCGTCCTGGCGGTGGCGGCATACTGGCCTTTCTACGCGCATTATCAGGCGCTGGTGGGGGGCGAGAGCGGACCGTTGATCGGCCGCTATCTGGGCTGGGTGCACGGAGCCAGCCCGTTGGGGCGGTGGCTGGTGGTATGGGGCTTCTTTCTCTTTCTGGCGTTGAGTTTTGTGCGGGTGGAGTTGTTTCGCTGGCCGGCGGTTGAGACGCGGGGCCGTAAGGGAACTGAGGGAACTGGGGGAACTGAGGGAGCGATGGGAACTGGGGGAACTGAGGAGGTGGAGGGAACGGAGGGAATTGCGGGAATTGACGGAACTGAGGGAACTGAGGGGAATCCGGACAGCGTGGGAGATGAAGGTGCACCGGAAACGGGTGGCGCTGACGCGGACGAGGAGGGTGTAGAGCGGGTTGTAGATGCGGGACGACGGTCGCGGCATGTTCGGTTGATGGGGTTGCTGGCCGCGGTGGGGTTGGCGGCGCTGTTGGTTGTGCTGGAGCGACCCACTGCGGGGCTGGCTATCGTGCCGCTCGTCTTGGCGCTGGCGTTCGCAGTGCGACGCTGGACTCCGCCCGAGAACGCGTTCGTGATGCTATTGCTGGCGCTGGGGCTGGGGATCGTGGCCGGAACCGAGCTGATTTATCTGCGGGACTTTTTGGATGGCGGCGATTGGTACCGCATGAACACCTTGTTCAAGTTTTCGGTGCCCGCCTGGCTGTTCCTGGGGCTGGCCGGTGGGGTGATGCTGCCGCGGGTCTGGGCCACCGCCGGGCGGCGTCCCATCTGGCTCCGCTGGCCGTGGCGCGGCCTGGTCCTGCTTCTGTTGGTCTTCGGACTGGCATTTCTGCCGCTGGGCGTTCCATCCCGCGTTCGCGACCGTTTTCCCGGTCCCCGGCCGGCCATCGGCACGCCGGATGGCGCCGCGTTCATGACCGTGGGCCGGTACAGTTGGCCCGATTCTAAGCACACGGTCGAGCTGGCGTACGACTACCTGGCGATTCACTGGCTGCTGGATCACGTGACCGGCACGCCCGTCGTGGCCGAGGCGCCGGCCGGCGGATACACCGTCGCCGGCCAGAGCGTAGGCTACGACTACTACCGCGCGGGCGGGCTGCGCGTCGCCAGCCTGACCGGCTTTCCCACCTTTGTGGGTCAGCATCAGTACGAGCAGCGCCCCGCCGATCAGGTGGGGGAGCGGACAAGGCTGGGGCAGACCTTCTTCAGCACCACCGACATCGCGCGTGCGCGGGAGCTGATGCGCGAGCTGCGCGTGGGCTACATCTACGTGGGCACATTGGAGCGCACACTTTTCTCGGTCGATGCTTTGCGTAAATTCGACGTGCTGGTTGAGCTGGGAGAGCTCGAAGTGGTTTACCAAAACTCACGGGTGACGATCTATCGGCTGGCAAATGAGAGGTAACGGAGTGATCACTGAGGTCGGATCGGTGATGACAGAGATCGCTTATGTGGGACTAGATGAGTCTGGATCGCTGACAGGGGACACCCCCTGGTTCACCGTGGCAGCGGTTATCGCGTCTCAACCCGCAGCGATTCGGCATCTGATCCGCCGCGCCGCGCTGCGTTCTGGAAAACGAAGTCATCGTGCAGCCAAAGTCGCATCTGAACTCAAATGGAGCAACTCCAGTCGACGGATCCGAACTTGGGTGTTGGCTGACATGGCGCAGGCTGATGTGGAGATCTTCGCCTTGACTGTGCGCAAGGAAAGACGACGGATTGAAGACACACCGGAGCACTATGCGATCTTGGTTTGTGAGCTCCTGAGCATGTGCTGGAATACTCATCTTAACGTGGCGCTCTCGCTGGATCGGCACTTCACGTCATCACTCCAGATTGCAGCGGTGAATACCTCTATTTACCACCAGTGGCCCAGGCAGGGTTTGCTTTCGATCACCCATGTAGATAGCCAGCGCAGCCCCCTGGTGCAACTGGCCGACTTTGTGGCAGGCAGCGTCTACAGTAGTTACAAGGCGAACGATCAGATGGTTGGGTTGATTGAGCCGAGGCTTGAAGCAGTAGTAGAGGATTGGCCACACATCAAAGCACGTTGGATGCACCGCTGGCAATAAAAAACGGGACTCCCAAGTCGGCGCGTTCCGTTCGGAAAAACGGGGAGAGCAGATCAACCGCCTTCCTGCCAGACTTGGACTTACGTCCCGTCTCTGAGCAAACTATACTACAGTTTGCTGAAACGTGCAAGTAGGGAATGGTTTCGTGAACTGGGACCAGAGCGCGGTGAAACGAGACGACTTTGTGACCGCTGACCTGCAATCTTTGTCATACCTTTTGATGATTCGAACCCGGAGCAGGCGTGATCGTGATCATGAGGCATGATCGTGATCATAGAGATGATCATGGCAGAAGCTGGGACAGGCGACAACCTGGGGAATCTGGTGGGTGGCCTTTTTGAGGAGCACCGGTCGGCTGTGTTCGCCTACGTTTATCGCCTTGTCGGAAACCGGGAGTGGGCCGAGGAGCTGACTCAAGAGGCGTTCTTACGGGTCTATGACGCACGCGCACGACTGCCGGAGGTCCGAAATCGCCGCGCCTGGATCTACCGGATCGCCACGAACACGGCTTTCAACGCGCTGAAGCGCTGGCGGCGGTTTCTCTGGTTGCCGTGGCACGAGGCTGATGTGGCGCCTCTGGGTCGATCCGATTCGGCCGAACAGGTCGAGGGACAGACCCTCGTCGAGCAAGCGCTCCTGGCCCTGGCGCCGAAGTATCGGGCGCCGCTGCTGCTCTACAGCCACTACGGTTTCAGCGTCGGCGAGGTGGCCGAGGCGCTGGGGATCGGCGAGGGGGCGGTGAAGATGCGGCTCTCGCGCGCCAGGGAGATGTTCCGAGGGGCATATCAACGGGAGAGTTGCCGATGAAAAGGCACGGTGAAGTGGTCGGCCTGCTGGCGGTCTATCGCAACCTTGACCCGGCCAGCCGCGCGCTGGTCGATCAGCATGTGCTGGAATGCCCGGCGTGCGCCGCGCGGCAGACCGCTTACGCGCAGATGGATCAGGCTTTGGCCGGTCTGGTGGACCCGCGGCCCGGCGCTGCGTTGCCCCGTTCGCTGGATGGCATCCTGCACGGGAGAAGCTCGCGCTGGGTTCCTGCGCGACCGGTACCCCAGCAGGTCCGTGTCGCGCCCAAAGTTCTCGTGGCGGCCGCCGTGCTGGCGCTGATAGTGGTGAGCTTCTGGATCGTCCTCCGGGTGCTGCCGCCGACCGGGCCGGTCCTGGCCGAGACGCCCTCGGTCACTCCGACCTCCACATCGCTGGCGGCCGCGCTGACCCCGCCCTCCGCGGTCGCGCCGGACGCCGCGTCCTCGGCCGCGCGCCATCTGGCGTCTATCCCGACGCCGATCGCCACCCGGGGGCTGGCCCCCCTCGTCGTCGTCGCAGCGATGCCGTAGGGGATGGTTCACTCCCTGGCGACCACGAGTGGTCCGACTTGTTTGGCCTTCTGCCCGTCTGGTGCTAGAATTGGCCCCTAACCGCGTTTCTCACGCAACACGCAACACGCAACACGCAACACGCGACACGGGATCGACACGCAATGTTCGCAACCTTTACCTGGTGGCTGGTGATCCAACTGCTCGGCCTGGCGACGCTGCCGCTGGCGTGGCGTTTGTTCGGCCGCCTGCCCGGCCGGGGCTATCCGATGGCCAAGGCGCTCGGCCTGCTGCTGGTCTCTTTCTTCCTGTGGCTGGGGGCCAGTTTCGGGTTGCTCTCCAACGAGCTGGGCGGGGTGCTCCTCGCGCTTGCCCTGGTGACCGGTCTGTCGGCCTGGCTCGGCCGCGACGGGTTGCGCCGCGCGGGAAGGGACGGAGGTGTCGTCCCTGTGGTGGGTTGGCTGCGGGCGAACTGGCGGTTGGTGTTGACCACCGAGCTGCTCTTCCTGGCCGTTTTTGCCGGGTGGACGGTTTTCCGGGCCTACAACCCGGACATCGCCGGCACCGAAAAACCGATGGAGTTCGCGTTCATCAACGGCGTGCTGAACAGCCGGCTCTTCCCCCCGCAGGACCCCTGGCTTGCCGGCTATGCCATCAGCTACTACTACTTCGGCTATGTCATGCTGGGCGTGCTGATCCGGCTGACCGGCGTGGCTCCGGCCGTGGGTTTCAATCTGGGGGTGGCGCTCTGGTACGCGTTGGCGATGATCGGAGCGTTCGGGATCGTGTACGATCTGGTGCGGCTGGCGGGCGGCTGGAAGCTGGAAGCTGGAAACTCGAAGCTGGAAGCTGGAAACTCGAGGCTGGAAGCTGGAACGGCCAACGATGGAGCACGCACCACGCACGACGCAACCCGCAATGCACCACTTGGAGCGGGGGAGCCAGGGCGTGAGGGCGCGGATGAGCAGGGACGGGGGATTCGCTATGGGCTGCTGGCCGCGTTGTTCGTCGGGGTGCTTGGCAACCTGGAGGGGCTGATGGAGCTGGCCTACAACCGGGGCCTGGCGCCGCTGCGCTGGATCCAGTGGCTCGACATAAAACAATTGACTGACGCGGCGCCGTCCGGTGGCTGGACCGGCGGGTTTTGGTGGTGGTGGCACGCCTCGCGCGTGATCCACGACAAGGATCTGCTGGGCAACAGCATCGAGGTCATCGATGAGTTCCCGCTCTTCAGCTTCCTGCTGGGTGACATGCATCCGCACGTCCTGGGGCTGCCGTTCGTGCTGCTGGCGATCGCGGTGGCGCTGAGTTTGCTGATTTCGGATTTCGGATGCTTCGACCGGGCTCAGCACAAGTTTCGGATTTCGGATTTGAAGGTCAATGCAAACCCGCAATTCGCAATTCGCAATTCGCAATCCGCAATTCGGTCGTTCTGGCGCTGGCTCGGCGCAGCAACCGGCCTCGGCACACCCGGCATCGTGATCTGCGCAGTGATCCTCGGCGCGCTGGCGTTCTTGAACACGTGGGATTTCCCGATCTACGTTGCGCTCGTGACGTTGGCGTTGGGGGCCGGGCTGGCATCCTGTGCAGGGCTCACCTGGCGTGCTGTGGGCCGGGCCGCGGGCGGAGGAGTTGTCTTTGCCGCGCTGGGTTGGCTGTGCTATCTGCCGTTCTACCTCGGCTTCCAGTCGCAACTGGGCGGCATCCTGCCGAACCTGCTCTTTCCCACGCGCTTCAGCCACTATTTCCTGATGTTCGGGCCATTCCTGGTGGTGGCCGTCTTTTTCCTGGTATTGGTGAGCCGCCGGGCAGCGGGGGAGCTGGGGAGCAGGGGTGCGGAGGAGACGGGGACGGCAGAAAGACACCCTGTCGCTGGATCGCTCCTGCATCGTGTCATCGCCGTTTTGCCCTGGGCCCTCTTGACCCCCCTGGCTCTGATCGGGCTGCTGTTCGCGGGCATGGCCGCGTTGCCATCCGGCCGCGCCTACGTGCAGACGCTGCTGGACAACCCGGCCGTGGCGGACAACGTGGGTGGCCGGACCCTCGGAGAGCTGGTCGGGCTGGTTCTGCGTGTGCGTGCGGCCACCCCATGGACATATCTGTGTGTGGCCATCCTGATCGCCTGGGCAACGGGGCTGCTCTGGGCATGTTTATCCCTTACGGGCGAATCAGCGAATCAGCGAATCAGCGAATCAGGCCATCCGTTTATCCGCTTCAATCCGTTGCCACCCGGTCACCTGGTCACAGATACCTTCGCCCTACTGATGATCGGGCTGGCGCTGCTGCTGACGTTGGCCGTGGAGTTCGT
>MNXL01000189.1 GCA_001871755.1 Anaerolineae bacterium CG2_30_64_16 | reverse complement strand
TACGGCATGTCGGTGCCGTGGGCCAAGGCCAGCAAGCTGCCTGACATCGCGGATCGCGCCTGCGCCTACGGCATCCCGGGTCAGGTGGTGGATGGCATGGACGCGCTGGTCGTGCGAGCCGCGGTCGCCAGGGCCGTCGAGCGAGCGCGGCGCGGGGAAGGGCCGACCCTGATCGAGGCCAAGACCTATCGCTACTTCGGGCACTCGCACTCCGACCCCCGGGCCTATCGGACCCGCGAGGAGGAAGCCGAGTGGAAGGAGCGCGACGCCATCGGCCGCTTGCGGGATGATTTGGTGGCCGTGAACCTGCTTTCCGAGGTGGAGTACGATCAGATGGACGAGGCGGTGCAGGCCAAACTGGACGCGGCCATGGCCTACAGCAATGCATCCCCTGAGCCGGACCCGGCTGAGACCTACACCGATGTCTACGCGCCGCTCAAGACCACGGCCGCGGACGTCGCCGCGGAGGCGGCTCTGCGCGCGCGGGTGCGGAGTGACCCCAACATGCGCCAGATTCCCTATGCGCAGGCGTTGGTCGAGGCGCTGCGCGAGGAGATGATCCGTGACAAGCGGGTCTTCGTTTTCGGTGAGGACGTGGGGCTCTACGGCGGCGCGTACGGCGCCACGCGCGGGCTGATCGACGAGTTCGGCGGATGGCGCGTGCTCGATAGCCCCATCTCCGAGGCGACGATCGGGGGGGCGGCTGTGGGCGCAGCGATGGCCGGGATGCGGCCCGTGGCCGAGATCATGTACGTCGATTTCACGCCGCTGGCCATGGACCAGATCGCCAACCAGGGCGCCAAGAACCGCTACATGTTCGGTGGCAAGACCACCGTCCCGATGGTGATCCGCACCGAGGGCGGCGCGGGCCGGGCCATCGCCGCGCACCACTCCCAGAGCCTGGAGTCGCTGTGGACCCACTTCCCCGGCATCTACGTGGTGATGCCGTCCACGCCCTACGACGCCAAGGGGCTGCTCAAGGCGGCCATCCGCGACGACAATCCGGTCATGTTCATCGAGCACAAGATGCTGTACAAGGAAAAGGGGCCGGTGCCCGAAGAGGACTACATCATCCCGCTGGGCGTCGCGGACGTCAAGCGCGAGGGTAAGGACGTCACGCTGATCACCTACTCTCGCATGGTCCTGCGCAGCCTTGAAGCGGCCGAACTGCTGGCCCAAGAGGGGATCGACGTCGAGGTGATCGACCTGCGTACCCTCAAGCCCCTGGACATCGATACGATCACGACGTCGGTGAAGAAGACGGGGCGCTTCGTCGGCGTGACCGAGGCCTACGAGAACACCAGCTTCATCAACGAGGTGATGGCCCAGATCAACGAGCGGGTCTTCGACTGGCTGGACGCGCCGATGGTGCGGGTCGCGGCGGCCAATGTCCCGGTGCCGCGCGCCGAGGTCCTGGAGGACGTGGCAATCCCCAACGTGGGCCGGATCCTCGCGGCCTGCCGAAAGAGCCTGTCCTGAGTCTAGGAAGGATGGTCAGTTGATGGCGACAAAAGAAGTCTTCATCCCCCAACTGGGGCAGACCATGGAAGAGGTCACCCTGATCCAGTGGCTCGTCGCGGACGGCGCCAGGGTCGAGCAGGGTCAGTCGATCCTGGAGGTGGAGACCGACAAGGCGGTTTTCCCCGTCGAAGCGCCCGGTAAAGGGTTCTTGCATATCGGCCCGTACGCCGAGGGTCAGGTCGTGCCTGTGCTGACCGTGGTGGCGATCATCGGCAAGGAAGATGAGCGGTTTGGGGAAGCGGCGGGGCAAGTAGACAAGGAAACAAGGAGACAAGGAGACAAGGAGACAAGTAGAGAGGTAGACAAGGAGACAAGGGGCGCGGTTTCGCAGGGTTCGGCTGCTGCAACGCCCGGTCACCGTGTCACCGTGTCACCCGATCACCGTGTCACCGTGTCACCCGGTCACCCTGTCAAGTTGTTCGCGGCGCCGCGGGCGCGCAGGCTGGCCGCGGAGCGGGGGGTGGATCTGGGTCAGGTCACGCCCACCGGCGGGGAAGGGGTGCGTGTCACGGAGCGCGATGTGTTGGGGTATCTGAGCCAGTTGCCCAAGGTGACCCCGGTGGCGCAGCGCATGGCGGCCGAAGCCGGCGTGGATCTGGCCGCGGTCGCGGGAACGGGACCGGGTGGCAAGATCACCCGAGCGGACGTCGCGCAGGCGGTCGAGCGGGGGAGCCGTCCTTCGACTGCGCTGCGCTCCGCTCAGGATGCAGAGGAGCAGGGGAGAGCGGTAGTTCCCTCAGTTCCTTCAGTTCCCATATTCCCGCCGGCAGTTGACGTCATCGACCGCATCCCGCTGACCGGTGTGCGCGGCATCATCGCCGAGCGCATGGGGACCAGCGTCCACACCACCGCGCGCGTGACCCTGGTGATGGAGGTCGACGCGACCGAGTTCGTGGCCATGCGGGAGCGGTTGAAAGCAAAGGTCAGCGAGGAGTGGGGTTTTGCGCCCGGGTTCAGCGACCTGCTCGCCAGGATCGTGGCGATGAGCTTGCGCAAACACCCCTACATGAACGCCCGCCTCTCCCCTTCGACAAGCTCAGGACAAGTCCCCGATGCCATCGAGCGGCTGGCGCACGTTAACCTGGGCATGGCCGTGGACACCGAGCGCGGGCTGCTGGCGCCGGTGATCCGGGACGCGGATTGCAAATCGCTGCGGGAGTTCGGGAGCGAGTTTCGCGCGCTGGTGGACCGGGCGCGCAAGGGCCGCTCCCTGCCGGACGATCTGATGGGCGGCACGTTTACGATCACCAACCTGGGCATGTACGACATCGACGCGTTCACACCCGTGATCAACCTGCCCGAGGCCGCGATTCTGGGCGTGGGCCGGATTGCGCTGAAGTGGGTTTATGACCCGGCGTCGCCGGCCGCGCCGGTGCTCCGCCAGATGTGGACCCTGAGCCTGGTCTTCGATCACCGGCTGGTCGATGGCGCGCCCGCGGCCCGTTTCCTGCAGTCCATCAAAGAGCTGATCGAGGAACCATACCTGCTGCTGGCGGCGTGACTTTTTGTGATATAGGCGCTCAGATAATCTTTCGGGGTTGGAATCGAGGCTTTAGCCGGAGATTGACCGGCTGAAGCCTCGAGTCCAGGTTGCAAAGCCCGCAAAACTCACTACCCGTTGCCTGTCATTCCTTCGACGGGTTCAGGACACCGTCTGAGCGGGTTTGCCCCAAATCTCCCGTAACGGCGTGACACCAGCGAAGCCTGCCCTGAGGCCCCTCCTGAGTTTATCGAAGGGCCAGGCCGAAGGGAATCCGTTCGTTGCACTCAGAGCTTGTCCTGAATGCAGTGAAGGAACAAGTTCTGTTACCCGCGACGAGACCCTTCGCTGATTTTTCGCCGCAACGAGAGTCACGGGACCAACCCGCTCAGAGCCTGCCCTGAGGCCCCTCCCGAGTGCATCCTGAGCCTGTCGAAGGGTACATCGAGGGGTGAAGCGAAGGGGTGACAAAAGCGAGTTTTACGGTACTGCGAAGACTCTCTTTTTTGGGTGGTTTCATCGGAATGGAGGATCACGTGGTTGAAAACCGTTTGCTGGCCCTGCAAAAGTACGGCCAGAGTGTCTGGATCGATTTCATCAGCCGGGACGCGCTGGCCAACGGCGAGCTGGCCCGGATGGTCGAGGACGGGGTGCTGGGATTGACTTCCAACCCGTCCATCTTCGAGAAGGCGATCTCCACCGGCAAGACCTATGACGCGGAAATCGCCGAACTGGCGCGGCGTGGCAAGTCGGCGCCGCAGATCTACGAAGCGCTGACGTTGGCCGACATCCGGGCAGCCGCGGATCTGCTGCGACCGGTCTACGACCGGACGGATGCGCTGGACGGCTATGTCAGCCTGGAAGTGTCCCCGTATCTGGCGCACGACACCGCCGGCACCATCGCGGAGGCCCGGCGGCTGTGGGCCGCGCTGGATCGCTCGAACATCCTGATCAAGGTTCCCGGCACGCCGGCGGGCATCCCCGCGATCGCCGAGCTGATCCGATCCGGGATCAACGTCAACGTGACGCTGCTCTTCGCGCTGGATGCCTACGAGGCGGCCGCCAACGCCTATCTGGATGGCTTGACTGCACGGACCGGAGCGGGTGGGGATGTGCGGCGCGCGGCGTCGGTTGCCAGCTTCTTTGTCAGCCGGGTGGATACGGCCGTGGACAAGCGGCTGGCCGGCCACCCCGCGGGCGTGCCGCTGCGGGGCCGCGCGGCGGTTGCAAACGCCAGACTGGCGTATGCGCGCTTCCAGGAGATCTTCGCGGGGCCGCGCTGGGAGGCGCTGGCGGCCAGGGGCGCGCGCACACAGCGGCCGCTCTGGGCCAGCACCAGCGCCAAAGACCCGGCCTATCCCGACACCATCTATGTAGACGAACTGATCGGCCCGCACACCGTCAACACCATGCCCCCGCAGACGCTGGCCGCTTTCAGCGATCACGGCAGGCTTGGCGAGACCCTCACCCAGGGCGTGGCCGAGGCCGCCGCGCTGATGGGGCAGTTGGCCGCCGTGGGGATCGACATGGCTGACGTGACCGACGAACTGCTGTGCGCCGGCGTCCAGGCTTTTTCGGACGCGTTCGACAAACTCCTGGCCGGGCTGACCGCCAAGGTGGCGCGGGCGGCAGCGTGATCTGAGAACCTTAGAATCGCGGGGATGCGGGGATCCAGGGATGATGCGCTTTCGAAATCCCTTCATCCCCCATCCCCGCCCGTCCTCATCGGCCGTGCCTGATTGCCGACTGATGCTCATCCGAAAACCTCGATCTCATCGTGTGCCGAGATTCTTCCTGCGTTGGCCAGGCCGAAGCCGCCCGAGGTCCGGCTGCCTCAACGCCTTCCTCCGCGCCGCACGGGCAGCACGGCGCGCGCTTGCTCGGCGCCGTTATTGCCCGCGTACACGATCTCCATTGCGATGCCATATGCCGCCGAGAGCGTCTCGGCCGTCAACACGGCATCCGGCGGCCCGTCGGCCGTTACATGCCCGCCCTTGAGCAAGATCACCCGGTCGGCGTAGAGCAGGGCGTTGTTCGGCGCGTGCGAGCTGATGAGGAAGGCGCGGCCTTGCCGCGCCAGGGCCACGATCGTTTCCTGCACCAGGTGTTGGTTCTTCGGGTCGAGATACGCGTCCGGCTCATCCAACAGCAGGACTTCCGATTGTTGGACCAGGCCGCGGGCGATGGTCACCAGCCGGCGCTCGCTGTGCTCGCGCTCATAATGATGCGCGAAACGGCTGGCGGTGCTCACGGCCAACACGATCACGCCCATGGCGTGACAACGGAGATCAACACGATGCCGTCAACGGGGATCAAGCTGCCGGCCGACAGGAGCACGACATCCCCCGACACGATCTCTTCCACCGGCGCCGGCCGGTTCACGCTGTCGTGCAGCTCGAAAAGATGAAAATCGAGATGAAATGCGAGACGAAGGGCCGCCGAGTTTATACCTTGTCCCCTGCCGGCGACCGAGTCAGGTGGAGCGCGGGCACATCGGGCAGCACCTGAACGAACACCAGGGCGCCCGCGTCCAACGTTTCTGTCCCTTCGGGAATCTTGATGTAGCCCTCGCAGTTGGCCATCGAACGCAGGCGGCTCGGGCCCTGGACGGGCACGACCCACAGTTCGCCGTCGTGCCACTCGAAACGGCCCTCAACGAACTGCGTCCAGTCCCGCTGCCCCGAGATGGCCGTCGCCAGGCGCGCCGGCCGCACCGGCAGACCAGGGTAAGGGCGGCCCATCAGCCGATGCAGGCCGGGCAGGGCAAGCTGCAGAAAGGCCATCTGGTTCGACGCCGGGCCGCCCGGCAGGATGAAGACCGGCTTGCCCTGCCAGATGCCGAAGCCCGCGCCCTTGCCTGGCCCCAAACGGACGCGATGGTAGACCTTGCGCCACCCCAGCCCGGCCAGGGTTCCGGCGACCAGGTCGTGTTCGCCGCTCCACGCGCCGCCGCTGGTGATCACGGCATCGTTTTTCGCGAGCGCGTCCAACAGCGCCGCGGTCAGGGCGACCGGGTCGTCTGCGGCCATGGTCCCGGACGTTGGCATGCCGTAGTGCGTGCACCAGGCCGCGATGGTGGCCAGGTTGCTGGCGAAGACCTGGCCCGCTTTCAAGCGCTTCGTACGGTCAGGCAAGCCGACCACCTCGTCCCCCGTGGCGACGATGCCGACGCGCGGCCGCCGCACGACGGCGCTTCACTGTAGCCAGCCGCCGCGAGCAGACCCACCTGCGCGGGCCGCAGGACGGTCCCCGCCGGGATGATGCGTTGCCCCGCGGCCAACTCACTGCCGCGGCGCGCCACGTTGCGTCCCACGGCCGCATCGGCCAGCGCCAGGATGATTTCTCCCTCGCGCCGCGCGAATTCCTCCGCCAGGACAGCATCCGCGCCCGCGGGCAGCGGCGCACCGCTCAGGATGCGGACGGTCATGTTCTGGCTGACCTGGCCGGCGTAGACCCCGCCTGCCGCCACCTGGCCGGCCAGGCGCAGAGGAACCGGGCGGTCGGGGGCAGCCTGGGCCACGGCGGCCGACTGCACCGCGTAGCCGTCCTTCAACGAGACGTCGGCGGTCGGCGCGTCATCCTGGGCGAACAAGTCCTGCGCCGTCACGCGGCCGGTGAGCTCCCACAGGGGCGCCATCTCCGCGGGCTGCAGGGGTTCGAGGGCAGCCAGGGTGGCTGCCAGCGCGTCCTCATAGCCGATCATCATCGGGTGGCTCCTTATCGTCATGGCTGGCGGCGGGGTGTCACCGCGCCAGGAGCGGTGCGATCTCGGTCTGGAGCTGGTCGGCGGTTAACATGCCGACATGGATCGTCTTAACCTTGCCGTCGCGGCCTACCAGGATGGATGTGGGGAAGCTGCGGATGCCCAGATCGGTAAGCAGCGTGATGTTGGGATCGAGCAGCACCGGGAAGGTGAAGCCTGCCTGCTGGATGAACCCTTGCACCTGAGCCGGCGCTTCGCCGGCATTCACCGCGAGGAGCGTGAACCCTTCGGCTTGATGGTCTTGATAGAAGTCGTGTAGGGCCGGCATCTCGGCCCGACACGGCGGACACCAGGTGGCCCAGGCGTTGATGAGCACGGGACGTCCCGCGTAGTCGCTCAACTGTACCTGCTTGCCGGAGAGGTCGGTGAGGGTGAAGTTGCGAAGCGCCGCGCCGACGCGCGCTG
>MNXL01000127.1 GCA_001871755.1 Anaerolineae bacterium CG2_30_64_16 | reverse complement strand
ATGGCAGATGGCTGATGGCTGATAGCCGATGGCTGATGGCTGATGGCTGATGGCTGACCCCTGACTCCTGGCGCCTGTCTCCTGCCTCCTGCCTCCTGACTCCTGATCCCTGACGCCTGACCCCTGCCCCCTGCCCCCTGCCCACGGCCAGCAGCGCGATGACCAGCGGCGCGACCAGGCCCCCTTGCTGCTTGCTGGCGACGGCCAGCCCTAGCGCCAACCCGGCCCAAAACGGGCGACCGGCCAGCGCGGCCCACGTCGCGGCCACCATCCAGAGGGTCAGCCAGGGATCGGTGAAGGCGGTCGGGGCAAACAGGATCGCGAACGGCGCCATCGCGACCAGAAGCCCGGCCAGCAGGGCGGTCTGGCTGCCGTAGGCGCGGCGGGCCAGACCGTACGTCAGTGGGATCGTCAGCGCGCTGGCGAGCATCCCCGGCAGCCGCAGCGCAAGCTCGGAGATCCCAAACGCCTTCAAGCCTCCTGCCAGCGCGTAGATGGCCAGAGGTGGCTTATCGATCCAGGCGGTGAGCAGGAAGGGATCGGTTCCGCTGGCGATAAGCCGGGCCCAGGCCCCGTAGAGCGCTTCGTCGCGGTGGAGGGGGTAGCGCGCCAGCCAGGGCGCCAGGCGCAGCAGGACGCCGGCCAATGCCAGCAAGGCAGGCAGCAGCGTTACGTCTGTCTCAGCCTTGTACTGCGGGATTGCGGATGAAGGTGAGGCTGGGTGAAATCCAATCCGCAACCCTTCGACTTTGCTCAGGACAGGTCTGAAACGGTTCGGCTGAGCGCTCACGACGAAGTCCGCAATCTGCAATCGTTCACTCTACCAGGCGATACTTCAGGAGGGTCCACATCACGGTCAAGCCGTCGCGCCAACTGATTTTCTTACCTTCGTTGTACTCGCGGCCGGCGTAGGAGATGGGCACTTCATAGATGCGATGGCCGCGTTTGAGGATCTTCGCAGTGATCTCGGGATCGAAGCCCCAACCGTGCGATTTGAGGCGCAGTTGCTCAGCCACCGGCCGGGTGAAGACCTTATAGCAGGTCTCCATGTCGCTGAGGATGGTGTCGAACAGGATGTTCGTAAACAGTGTCAGCAGCTTGTTGCCCACCATGTGGGTGAAAAACATCGCCTTGCGGGGTCCGCCCAGGAAGCGGCTGCCGTAGACGACTTGCGAGCGGCCTTCGATGATCGGTTGTAACAGAGTCGGATAGTCGCGCGGATCGTATTCCAGGTCGGCGTCCTGGACGAGCATGACATCGCCGGTGGCCTGTTCGATCGCGGTGCGGACGGCCGCGCCCTTGCCCAGGTTACGGGCATGGTAGTGCACGGACACGCCCGGCAGTTCTCCCAACTGGGGCAACAGATCGCGCGTGCCGTCGGTCGAGCCATCGTCGACGATGACGATCTCCTTCTCGACCACGATCTCCACCATACCATCCGCTCCAACCGGCCGCGCGAACTTGCCATCGCGCACCCGCAGCCGGATCTGCACAGCCCGCACCTGATCCACGATCTCGCGAATCGTCTCGACTTCGTTGTAGCAGGGTATCAAGACTGATAGCTTCACCCTCTACCCCTGCCCCACCTGATGCGCCAGGATGATGGCCTCGGCAACGTCCTTCATCGGCTTGCGGTTGTCCATGCTCATGCGCTGGATCTTGCGGAAGGCATCGGCCTCGCTGAGCCCCTGTTTGTCCATCAGAATGCCTTTGGCGCGGTCCACCAGCTTGCGCGTTTCCAGCGCCTGCTGAAGGTCAGTCATCTGCTTCTGCAAGTCCTGGAACTCGCGAAAGCGCGCCAGCGCCACTTCGACCGCCGGCGCCAGATCCTCTTCACGATAGGGCTTCACCAGATAGGCGACCACGCCCGCCTCGCGGGCGCGCTCGACCAGTTCGCGTTGGCTGTACGCGCTGATGAGCACGACCGGCGCGATGCGCTCTTCGGTCAGGATTTTGGCTGCCTCGATGCCGTCCATATCAGGCATTTTGATGTCCATGATCACGATGTCGGGCCGCAGCTCCCGCGCCTGGTTCACCGCGCTGTGGCCGTCAGCCACCTCGCCCACCACCAGGTACCCCTGGTTGGTCAGCATCTCGCGCAGGTCCAGGCGAATCAGCGCTTCGTCATCCGCGATAATCACACGAGTTCGGTCCATCGGTCTTGCCTCCCTATTCTGTCTTTCTCTGGCTGATAGATTTCAGGTATTGGTGGTGTGTTCAGGCGCGGTCTGTCTCTCGAATTCCACGGTCGCGACGACCTCCCCGTCTCGATTCTCCAGCCACACGCGCCCGCGCAGGTCACCCTCCACGAGCGTGCGTACGATTTGCAGGCCCAAACTGGTCGGCTTGTCAAGGCTGAAATCGGCGGGCAGCGATTCGCCATTATCGCTAACCTCCAGACGCACGCTGTCGCCGCCGTCGATCAAAGTCAGTCTGATGTGCCCCTGGTCTTGGGTCTCGAACCCATGCTCCATGGCGTTTTGGATCAACTCGTTGACCACCAGGGCGCACGCTGTGGCTTGCTGACTGGCCAGATGGATGGCCGGCCCGTCCACTGATAGGCTGATCTGCTTGCCGGGGGTGACGATCTGTCTGACCTGGGAAACGATCCGTTGTCCGACATCCCGGATGTTGATCGATTGTGTCTCCTTCAGCGACAGGAATTCGTGGATCACCGCGACACTCAGGATCCGCGCGATCGCCTCCTGCAACTCATGCTGGGTCGCTTCGCTTTCGGCGCGGCGGGCTTGCATGCGCAACAGAGCGGCGATGGTCTGGAGGTTGTTCTTCACCCGATGGTGCACCTCCTGGATCATCGTCACTTTGACATCCAGCTCTTGCTGCTTACGTTGTTCTTCGGTGTCGTCGTGCACCAAAATCAGCGCCCCACCGATGTCTCCCGACCGGGTCTGGCCGCTGAACAGTTGTTGCAGCCGGCCTGGCATCGTGGCAGGCGGCCAAACAGGCAGCACCTTGCGGATCCAGATGTGCTGGTTCTCCTCGACCTGGTGTTCCAGTGGCCGGCGGGCCTTGAGCGCGGCGACGACCATCTCATCGTCACGGGTACCTAAAGAGGAGAGCCGCTTGCCGCGCATGTCGTCCATATACCCGAGTTTGCGATAGAGGTTGTTGGCGATTCCGTTCAGATACGTGATGCGGCGTTGCGCATCCACCAGCACGATACCGTCCCACTCGCCGAACGGAGAGAGCTCCGCAGCATCTGCCAGCTCGCCGCGCATGCACATCCCTTGCAGCCATTCGATCGCACGCCGGAAGCTGGTATGTCGCTGCTGGTGGCGTTCGAGCTGGATCAGGCTGGTTTCGATGCTGAACAGCGCTATGACCTCGCCATCGCTTCCGTGGATAGGGTAGACGTCCTGCATGATCGGCGTGCCGGTCGGGATGAGATCGCGTTGTGTGCGCACGTGACGCCGCCGATGCCAGGCGCTGAGGATGACGGGGGCGTCCACCCGCGTAAGGGTTTTGTTGACCAGTGAGGTCTCGTAGATGGACGCAATCGAGTGTGGTTGAGCCTGCGCGACCGCGACGACCTCATCCATGTTGCGCGGGCAGACCAGCAAGAGATCAGCGCGACTGAGATCCGCGGTGATCGCCATCCCGCGTTGGATACGTTCCAGTAGCGCCTGCTCTGGCTCAGCCAGTGCTCCGCAAATCCCGGTGAGCTCGCCCATGACATGCCCCGGTGATCGACCCACGGCGAGGAGCCAGACGATGGCCGACCTTGTTGGCGGCCAACAGGGTTGGCTTTGCCCCTGAGAGCCTATCCGAATAACCCGCTCGGGCCGGTCTCCTGACCGTGCCCGCTCCGTGGACCATTCACAAAAATGGGGGTGGGACACGTCCCACCCCCGCCGGCCTGGTCGGGGCGAGAGGATTTGAACCTCCGACCACTTGAACCCCATTCAAGTGCGCTACCTGGCTGCGCTACGCCCCGTTGACAAGCGGTAGTATACCCAAAGTCCGCGGTTTTGGCAAATAGCGGCAAAGGGGCGCGTGCCAGGGCGAAAACACCGCCGTCCAGCGTGTTTGGTTGCCATCCGTCTCGCGACACTGCTTGAGCGGGGACATCCGCTGTGTTATACTGGGTACCTGCTGATTTGCTCCGGCAACAGAAGGGGGATTTGTCCAAGTGCCGGCTTGAGTGAGGCCGATGTGCCGGCCGTGACCGTCTTCGCCAATTGGGCGGCCGGCACCCGGATTCGCAGGAAAGAGGAACGGCAGGGTAAGACCGATGCGCAAGATGAAACCGTTGTTAAGTGGCAGGATGGCACTCGTCCTGGGGACCTGGATCGCCTACGCGCTGGCATTCATGCCCCTCTACGGCCTGATGGGGGCGGGGGCAATGGTGTCCGCCCTGGCCATGCTCCCGGTGATTGTGACAGCGTGGTTCTATGGGATGTGGGCCGGGCTGTTTGCGGGCCTGCTGGCTTTCCCGCTGAACGTACTGCTGATAACCCTGACCGGGGGGAGTGGCTGGGGCATGATGAGCCACAGTGCAAGTCTATTGGGCTCCTTTCTCCTGGCGCTGGTCGGTATGGTGGTCGGGCGGCTGCGTGACCTGGACGAACGGGTGAAATGGGAACTCGCCGAGCGCAAACGGGCGGAAGAAAAGTTGAGAGAGGCAAACCTCCAACTGCAGGCAGCTTTGAGCGCCAAGAACGAGATGATCCAGAACGTCTCGCACGAGCTGCGCACGCCGCTGACGACGATCTCGGGGTATGTCGAACTACTGGGGGAGGCGGCCCTGGGACCCGTGACCGCCGAACAGGCGCAGGCGCTGGAGGTCATGTCCCGGCAGGCTAAACAGCTCTACTTCATGGTGAACCGGCTCCTGACGTTGCAAACCATCGACGCCAGGGGCCTGCAGAAGAGCGAGGTGGAGCCGGGACTGTTGCTCCACCAGGCGGTGGAGGCCTGGCAGGCGCGAACTGCCGCGGCGGGAATTCGGTTCGACCTGGAGGTGGCCCCCGATATACCGGTCGTGGAGGTAGACGTCGATCTCCTGAACCAGGTGTTCGACAATCTGTTGGACAACGCGGTGAAGTTCAGCCCGGCCGGGGGCGTGGTGCGCGTGCGGGCCTGGGCCGCGCAATCCGGTGTTCCAGAGGGGTGCCGGGTGCTGATCTCCGTCGCGGATTCGGGGATTGGCATCTCGGCGGACAAGGTGGAGCAGGTGTTCGAGCGCTTCTATCAGGCGGATGGCAGCACGACCCGGCGTTTTGGCGGCGCGGGGATCGGCCTGGCGCTGTGCCGCAAGATCGTGGCGGCGCATGGCGGGCGTATCTGGGCGGAGAGTGATGGGGAGAGACAGGGAAGCACATTTTACGTCGCGTTGCCGTGATCGCCTCTGAATCGGGCATGATCTGCATCAATCGGGCTCTGGGGTGAGGGCAAAACGGAATATCATTGGCCGGCCAGCCGGCTCCCCACAAGCCCCGCCGCACCGCGCAGGAAGGCATCGATCGGCTGAGGGCGTTTCCCGGCCAGTTGCAGTTCTTCTAGCCACAGCACGCCCTCGCCGGTGACGACGCCCACGCCGCCGACTCCTGCGATCACCAGTCCCGGCTCTCCTGCCGCGGCGCGCTGCTCGGCCCGCGCGCGCAAGATCTTCAAGCGCTGTCTATCCCACGCGGTGAAGGCCGACGGCCACGGCTGGTAGGCGCGGACGCGGCGTTCGATCAGCACGGCGGGCTCGCGCCAGTCGATCTCGCCCGCGCCTTTTTCGATGCGCGGGGCGAAGGTCGCCCCTTCCTCGGGTTGCTGTCTGGGGATGATCTCTCCGCGCAGCCAGCGGGGCAGCGTGGCTACGAGCAAATCCGCGCCCAGGAGCGCCAGTTTCTCCGTCAGGCTGCCGGTGGTGTCGTCGGCCGCGACGGGCACGGCCGCCATGCTCAGCACCGGCCCGGTGTCCACCCCCGCGTCCATCAGCATGATGCTGACACCGGCTTCAGCGTCGCCGGCCAGGAGCGCGGCGGCGATGGGGGCTGCCCCGCGATGGCGCGGCAGCAGCGACCCGTGGACGTTGACGCAGCCAAAGCGCGGCAGATCGAGCACGGCCTGGGGCAGGATCAGGCCGTAGGCGGCCACCACGATCAGGTCGGGCGCGAGCGCGGCCAGCGCAGCCTGTGCGTCCGCCGCGCGCAACGTGAAGGGCTGTTGCACCACCAGCCTATGCGCCTCCGCCAGCTCCTTGACTGGCGACGCCACCAGCTTGCGGCCGCGGCCGGCGGGCTGGTCTGCGCGCGTCAGCACGCCGACCAC
>MNXL01000380.1 GCA_001871755.1 Anaerolineae bacterium CG2_30_64_16 | reverse complement strand
CGGTCTCCTGACCGTGCCACCCGTGGCACGGTCAGGAGACCGGCCACAGCCACCCCGGATTATTGAGAGGATACGTTGTCACCTTCTTGGTTCCGGCTCGTCCGGGTTAGGTTCTGTGCACAGCTTTCGGGCTTTTCAGGGTCTGCTGTGGCCGTCGGAGGGTGGCGAAAACACGCCCGCCCGCAGGTCTTAGAAGACCCCTCGGGCGTCGGCGTCGGCAGCCCTGACGTCAGGCGTGGCCCTGCGCCCCGGCGGCCGGGTGTCACGCGCCATCGGTGGCCGGCCCGGCCGTTCGTCGTCCTCCCGCATGACGAGCGCGATCAGCGCCTGGGCGGTGTTTTCCAGGTGGGCGATCGCACACCGTTCGGCCTCGGTGGGTTCCCCTGTGGCCAGCGCGCGATAGAGCTGGCGGTGTTCGAGCCGGATCTGGGCATTGCGCTCCTGGTTGCGAAAGCTGTACACGCGATAGCGTTGGGTCTTGACATAGAGATTCGTGATCATCTCGTAGAGGATCGGCGACGCGGCGTTGCGATAGAGGATATCGTGGAAGCGCCAGTTCAAGGCGTTGACCTCTTCCGCGGGCATCGCACCCGCCCCGTCTTCCATTCGAGCGAGAATCGCGTCCAGAGCCGCCAGGTCGTCCTGGGTGAGGCGCGGGGTCGCCAGGCGAACGGCCAGCCCATCGAGCACAGACCGGATGTGGTAGAGCTCCGCAAGCTCTGCGATCGAGAAGCCGGAGACTACAACCCCTCGGTGGGCCGCGATATTGACCAATCCTTCCGTCTGCAGCCGGCGGACCGCCTCACGCAGCGGCGTCCGGCTCGTGCCAAGCTGCTCGGCCAGTTCGTCCAACCGCAAGCGGTCTCCCGGCTGGAAGTCACCGTTCAGGATCGCGCGATGCAGATGGGCGTAGGCGAAATCTTGCTTGGTTTTGTATGCCGTATCGTTCATGCGTCCAGTTGACAGGGGTGGCAAGGCGGGCTATACTCTGTCGTGAATACTTTATATCGCATAATGTATTTTGGATATTGTATACAAATACATGGGCAGCATTATAGCTGATCTGAACTCAGAAGTCAAGCCCCAATTTTGACGAGTTTACGGCAGGATTCTCGGTCTGGCGCGTAGAGCCGCTTCGGCGGATGGGCACAGCGCCCGGCCCCCCACACTTCACAGAAAGGAATTGTTCGCATGGAGCTAGTTCGCAAACACGAAGGCCGGAAATGGGCGCCCCCGGGTCATGCGGGCGTGGTCTCCCGAGAGATCGTCAGCACGGCCATGACCGCCCAGGCCGCGACCATCCACGTTTCCATCATGGCGCCCGGTTCCTCATCGGAGCTCGACGCGCATCCCCATTCTGAGCAGACGTTTTTTGTCCTGGCAGGCGCGCTGCGCTTCACAGACGGCGTGGTGGCGCTGGTGGCCGAGGCCGGCGACGCGGTGTTCATTCCGGCGAACGACCCACACGGCATCCGCAACGACGGCGCGGTGGAGGCGGTGTGCCTGGTGGTGACCGCGCCGCCACTCACGTGAGGGGGCGCCCATGATACTCGACAACCCACTGCGGCGGCTGGCCGCCACACACCCGGCAATGGAATTGTGGTGGGATTCCTCGCCGTTAGTCTACGACAGTTGGCTGCGGTCCGAAGGTCAACCGTATGCCGGTGAGGGACTGTTCGTACACACCGCCGCGGCCGCTGAGTTCGCCGCGAGCAGCCTGCTGCGTGGGGCCACGACCAACCCGCCGCTCGTGCTCCAGGTTCTGAAGCGGTCGCCCGAGGTGTGGGGTGCGTGGCTCCGTGAGCGTGTGGCCGCGCAACCGGGAATCTCTGTCCGTGAGGCGATGTGGCAGCTCTACATCGAGATCGCGCGGCGTGGCGCGGCCCGGCTTGCGCCTCTCTACGCCGGTTCGGTGGAGCATCACGGTCGCATCTGCTGCCAGGTCGACCCACGCGATCAGGCCGACACCAGGGTGATGGTGGAGCAGGCGCGGCGGATCCACGCGGCAAGCCCGAGCATCATGATCAAAATGCCTGGCACGCGGGAAGGGATCGCGGGTGTCCGCATCCTGACCGCCGAGGGAATTTCCACCACCGTCACGCTGTGCTTCACCGTGGCGCAGTTGGTGGCAGTGGGGGAGGCCGTGGCCGCCGGGCTGGCGGAAGCGCAAGATCGGGGCACCACCGCGCGCGAGTGGCGCTCCTGCGCGGTGATGATGCTGGGCCGGTACGAAGACGCGCCTCAGATGAAGCTCGATGCGGAGGCTGCCGGGGTCACTCTCAGCGAAGCGGATCTGCGTTGGGCGGGGATCGCCGTCTTCCGCAAGGCGTACCATCTGTTCCGAGAGCGCCGCTATCCCAGCAAGTTGATGGCCGCGTCCATGCGCGTCGGCCCCATCGTCGATGGCGTCACCCGCGTCTGGCATCTCGAAAGGCTCGCGGGCGCGAGCTCGGTGCTGACGATCTTCCCCAACATCATGGAGACCTTCCTGCACAGCTATCGGGATCTACCCATTACGGCTGAGATCGACGCGCCGGTGCCCGCGGATGTGTTGGCGCGGCTGCTGCGGATTCCCTACTTCTGCACGGCCTACGACGAGGATGGCCTGGCGGTCAGCCAGTTCATCACGCATCCGGCCCTGCACGCCACTGCCGAGAGTTTTGCCGTGGCGATGTCGCAGATCGAGGAGTTTGCGGCAAGCCACATGCGTTAGTGGGGTGCTTGAGATCGGGGACAATGAATGGGAAAACGCAACTGCTCAGCCTTGCGAAGGTTGTTGGTATCGAACCTTGGCAAGGTTGACAACCGCGAATCTTGGCTGGTTTTGTACGGCTGGGCGCGGCGTGCTATAATTGCTTGCCGTCGGTGAGACTCGCGCTGTTTGGAGACGGACAGCTCTCGGGATATGGAAAAGGTACCGGTCAGGACCGGGGCGGAGATACAGAATGCAATCGCTATCTCAGTGGGCGGATTCTCGTACAGGCGGCGGGATCCATGAGAACCTCAGCCTGGAATCCGGCGCATCCACACCGAACACATCCACGATCGTCAACGACTACCGGACCATGCAGGATCTGGTTTTTAGCACCTTGCGCGATGAGATTCTCTCTGGTCGCCTGGCGCCAGGAGAGCGGCTCAACATCGGCCAGATTGCTGAGCGCCTGGGCGTGAGCCGGACCCCGGTCCGGGAGTCGATGAATCGCCTGGCTTCGGTCGGCCTGATCGAGATCATCCCCCATCGCGGCTCGTTCGTCAAAAAGCTGTCGCTGGAAGAGATCATCGAGATTTACTATATCCGTGCGGCGTTGGAAGGCATTGCCGCGCGGCTGGCGGCCCGCAATCTGGGCTCGGAAGCCATCGAGCGGCTGCGCGCAATCTGTGCAGAGGTCAGGTCGTGCGTGGAGCCTGCGGATGACGATCGGTTTCTCGCGCTCAACTTCGAGTTCCATGACATCATCTTTCGGGGCGCCCGCGCGCTGCATCTGGAGGAGCTAATCCGCCAACACTACGTCCGTAGCGAGCAGTACCGGGCGCTCAGCCTCGATCTGCCCGGACGTCACGCGGAAATCTGCGCAGAACATCAAGCGATTGCCGAGGCGTTGGCTGCTCGCGATGCCGACCGCGCCGAGCACCATGCCCGCGAGCACCACCTCAACACCGCGCGCCGGATCGCGCGATCCATCGGCAGCACCGACGTGATCTAGCCCCTGTCAAAGTGCGGCATCTCCAGCGGAATGACGAAAGAGATCTCGATGAACCCGCCGTATTCGCCACCCTGGTACCAGGGCGCCTGATAGATCATCCTCTTGACCCCGTGTTTCTGGATGGTGTAGACGTTGGTCTCTTCGGCCGCCATGAGCTGGCTGAGCTTGCTGTGGGCTGGCTCGGGATGGCAGTCGAGCACGTTTGTCCTGATCAGGCCGGCCCCGCCATCGCGGGCAAAGTTCTGAACGGCCCGGTCGTTCATTTCCAGGATGATGCCCGCGCGATCACAGACCGTGATCGCGGCGTCGATGCCCTGAACCCAGGGGTGTCTGTCCATCGAGTTATCCTTTCCTTATTGAAGTATATCAGATCAACAATCTGAAATCAAGCGCCGATCACGTGATAATAATTGATTGCGGAAATATGATATATGTCATACAACGCGCATCTAATGGTCACTAGAATGGAGGGGTACCAACGGATTCCCATCCAAGCCGTGTGCAGAGGGTCTACCGCGCCCCGCTTGGGATGGAGTGACCGACGGGCGTCCCTTTCCTCAAAGCATAATCTGTGCCATGCTGGCAGTCAAGTTAAGGGTCTGCCATTTTTGCACCCGCTGCCATCGGTTCGGTTTGTCGTCTCCTGGGTGTGCATCCATGATGATGGCAGACCAATCTTCTCTTTGTGGAGGTCTTTCGATGACACCTCAGGTACCGGTGGAGACGTTGCGACCAAGGCTTCAGATGTTTTCGGAGGAGCAGGTCAAGGCGATCCATCACACCAGTCTGGACATCCTCTTCCACACCGGCATCGTGATGAAGAACGAGCAGGCCGCCCGGCTGCTGTTGGATGCCGGGGCCGTGCAGTCAGGTGAGCGGATCAAGATCCCGCCCCACCTGGTGACTGATGCCATCGCCAGCGCGCCGTCGCGGATCCCCATGCACAACCGCCTGGGGCAGTTGACAATGCCGTTGGAGGAGGGCAAGGTCTTCTTTGGACCGGGCTCTGACTGCATCTTCACCATCGATCTGGACACCGGCGAGCGGCGGCAGGCCACCGCGGCCGACGTCCAGCGGATCGCACGGTTGTGCGACGGCCTGGACCAGATCGACTTCATCATGTGCATGGGCACACCCTCCGATGTGCCGCCGATGGATCACTACGTCCACAGCTTCATCAACATGATCCGGGGCTCGGTCAAGCCGAACGTCTACACGGCCAACGACCGTCGCGACATGGAGGACATCTACCGGGTTGGGTGCGCCGTGGCCGGCGGCGAGGATGCGTTGCGGGAGAAGCCGTTCTTTCTGCTCTACGCGGAACCGATCTCGCCGCTGCTGTTCAACGACGAGTCGGTGGACAAGCTGCTGTTTTGCGCGGAAAAAGGGATCCCGGTGACCTATCTGCCGTCGCCCAACACCGGCGGCGGCGGGCCGATCACCGTGGCCGGGGCGATCGCGTTGGGGAATGCCGAATGTCTGGCCGGGCTGGTGTTGACGCAGTTGGTGCGACGAGGCACGCCGTTCCTGTACGGCATGAATATCGGCACGCTCGACATGCGTTCCACCATTGTCGCCTACGGCTGCCCCGAGTGGGTGACCGCGATCCCTGCGGTGACCGATCTGGCCCACTTCTACAACCTGCCGGTCTGGGGCGCAGCGGGTGCAATCGACAGCAAGGTTGTGGATGCGCAGGCCGGCATCGAGGCGACCGCCACGATCATGGCCGCCTACTTCTCGCGCTGCAATCTCAACCACGATGTGGGCTACATGGAGTACGGCACCACCTCCTCGATGGAGCTGCTGGTGATCTGCGACGAGATCATCCGCGAGGTGGCCTATGTCGCGCGGGGCATCGAGGTGAGCGAGCGCACGCTGGCGCGCGAGGCGATCCACCGCGCGATCCCGGGCGGCGGTTTCCTGGCCGACGACCACACCCTGGAGAACTGGGAAACGGCGCAGTGGCGGCCCAACATCATCGACCGGTCGCGGTATGACCGCTGGGTCAAGCGCGGCCGCCAGGACATGGCCGCCCGCGCCAACGCGCGCGCCCGGCAGATTTTGGCCGAACATGTCGTGCCGCCGCTGCCCGAAGCGGCCGAGCAGGTGATCGCGGAGGTGCTGGTGGCCCGCGCTCGTTCGAGCTGATTAGTATCTTGTCGTACGACGCGTCACCCCCGCGAAAGCGGGGGTCCAGTTGTTACAGCCTGGTTCCCGCTTTCGCGGGAATGACCGACAACCGGAAAAGTCTTTGAAGACCGAATTCCAACCGACCAGGATGCAACACCCTGTGCGGATGGCCGTTAGCGGTATCCTCTCAAAAAGGCGGGGACAAATCTGCTCAAGCCGAGTCCGTGACTCGGCGGGCGAGCGGCGGATCACGGATCCGCCTTGAGCTGCCCCGGACTATTGAGAGGATACCGTTAGCGCGAATAGTGTATTTGTTGTATACTAACAACCACCCCTGGCTGTTTGCACA
>MNXL01000318.1 GCA_001871755.1 Anaerolineae bacterium CG2_30_64_16 | reverse complement strand
ACGCGCCTGACGCCCACGGTCAAGCGCCTGTTCACGACCTGGCTGGCGTGGGCGCGGCGCTAGGCTATAGTTGCCAACCTCCTAAAAAGTCAGCAACTATACTATCTACATCCTCATCTTTTTCCACAACGTCTTTTTCATCGCCACTCCAACCTCCCCATGCATCGAAGACAGCAATCTCCCGATCTACCACAGCGCCGTTGGCCTTGTCTTGCACGACGATCTCCCGCACAGGCCACCTTGCCAGATGGACGGGGGTTTCGAGCAGGTGGCGCTGCGCCCACCACAGGCGTTGGATCACGCCGAGCAGCACCAGCCCCGCCATGGCGAGGAAGAGCCATGGCAGCGCCCCAGGCCAGATCAGGAAAGCGGCATAGAAAAGGATCGTCTCCGTGCCGCCCACCAGACCGGCCGGCATCGTCACCGTGGTCAGCTCGCCGCGAGCGCTGGCGCCTGCGCTGCGCTTCTCCAGGATCGCCGACAGATACATCCACGACGCGGCGTTGACGTAGAAGCTGCCCAGCAGGAGCGCCAGGCTGACACCAAGCCCGGCCGTGGCGCGGCCCAGGAAGAGGCCGATGGGCACCGCGGCATACACCGCAAAATCTGCCACGATGTCCAGGTAGCCGCCGAAGTCCGTCTGCTGCTCATGCACGCGCGCCAGCAACCCGTCGAGGCCATCCAGGATCCGGCTGGCCAGCCACAGCACCAACCCCAGGGCGACCATCTGTCTGGCTGCCATCACGGCAGCGGCCAGGCCAACGACCATCGCCAGCAGCGTCACGACATTGGGAGAGACGCGGTCCAATGGAACCACCAGAGGCCTCAACAGCCGGTCCTTGTAGCCACGCAGCGTGTGATCCAACATGGCCTGCTCCTCCTCTTTGGGCGACTGACCCGCCGCCTACGGTTGAAACCGCAGTCTGGCACAACCCAAACCTGTTAAAACAGGTTGTCGCTCCGGGGCGCAGTGCGTTTCAACGCACTTTCCGTACCAGACGGTGATTTCAATCACCGGCTTCAATCACCGCCTAACCGAGCACCCGCTCCAGCTTGCTCTTCAGCGTGTTGTAAGCCGTCACGCCCACGACACGATCTACCTCGGCGCCTTCCTTGAAGAAGAGCAGCGTCGGGATGCCCATGATCCCGTAGCGGCTGAGCAGGTCAGGATAGGCGTCGGCATCCACTTTGGCGACGACCGCGCGACCGGTGAATTCGTCTGCCAGTTTGTCCACGACGGGCGCCATCATGTGGCACGGCCCGCACCACTCGGCCCAGAAATCCACCACGGCGGGCGCCGCGGCCTTGAGGATCACCTGATCGAACTCGGCGCCGGTCACGTGCTGCGGTTGGCTCTGGTTGACGGAGGGCTGCTCCGCGGACACTGCGGCTGGTTTGCGTTGAAATAGGCTCATCTTGCTTGCTCCTTACTTTAGTCGGGTCTGGGAATCGTCGCTGAGCACGTACTTCTTTGCGCACACGTTCCCTGGCCTTATCATCCTAGACAACGGCAGGGCGACGAATCTTACCCGCGCTGCAATTTCTGGGCGCCACCTGGCTCTGGGTAAGATAGCGCAGCCCCATGGCGTCTAAGCAAGCTGTCGTCCAGGCCAATGATGGGCCATGAGCGGTTGCGGTGACGGCCTCGCGTGCCTATCTAAACGCTGAACAGGTCTTGGTCGGTAACGCATTTGTCACGAGCGCGTTCTTCGGATAAAATAGCATTTCTTGCGATCAAGGCCTCGCATCTCCACGGGCGGAGCAGCAGTCCTTATTCGCGCATCTCAGTGCAAACGAAGGGTCATGTCAAAATTTATCCACAGATTCACGCCGGGACTGGCAGCCGGATGCCTGTTGCTGTTATCAGGGGTCGGAGGTTGCGCCAGGCCGTCGGCGACCCCTGTGCCAACGCCCACCAAGACGCCGCGCCCGGCGTACGCCACAGCTACTGCCATCCCAACTATGGTTTTGCCGGAGCTACCTTCAGCGACGCCGCTGGCTATCAAGGCTCTGGCGCCGGCCGCAACTGAGCCAGTTGCCGCGGCGATGGCGCTGGCCAATCTGGTCAGCGGACTGGTTGTGGACCGTGTGCCCGTGCGTTTCTTGCTGATGTTTGCCCTGGTGTTTCAGGCGCTGTCTTTGGCCATGGTGCAGTATCTTTCGAACCCGGCAGGGGCGTTTGTATTCGGAGCAGTCCTGGGGGCAACCAATGGCATCGCTCGCACTTTGACCGCAGTGGTCTGGCCGAGCTATTTTGGTCGCAGCCACCTTGCCAGCATCTACGGTTTTACAAGCGCGGCTGGAGTAGTGGGAGCCGCGCTGGGTCCGTTGCCGTTTGGCATGGCTCGAGACCTCTTCGGGACATACCAGGGGATACTCGAAGTCACCGCGGGGATTTCGTTGCTGCTGGCTCTATGGAGCGTAACTGTGCAGAGACCGCGCAGGCCCCAGGAAGGGTAACCGCAATCGCGCTGTTTGTTGGGGCAAGTACCCTGAAGGTGATGCATGAGAGATAAGGCGATTGCCGCACTGAAAATTGCGATCGGTTTCACCGGAAGCCTCGCCCGGGTGGCCAAATTGGGCCGCCGGAGCGGGCTCGGCCAGGAGACCGGCCCGAACGTGCTATTCCTCTTCCTGGACGGCGTGGGGCTGGGGGTCGATGACCCCACCAGCAACCCGTTTGCCCGCGCGGCGATGCCCAACCTGCGGAGGCTGTTGGGCGGACACCGCTTGCTGGCCGAGACGGCGCCGTTGACGACCGACCGCGCCACACTCCTGGCGCTGGATGCCTGCCTGGGCGTCGAGGGCGCCCCACAATCGGCCACCGGCCAGGCCGCGCTGCTGACAGGGAGAAACGTGCCGTCCGAGTTGGGGTATCATTACGGGCCCAAACCAAACCCGGCCGTCGCCGCGTATTTGCAGGACGGCAACCTGTTCCGAATCGTCGGGCAGTCAGGGGGACGGGCCGCCCTGCTGAATGCCTATCCGGAAACCTATTTCGCCGCGATCGCGTCGGGGCGCCGCCTCCACGCCGCGATCCCGCTGGCCGTCACCAGCGCGGGGGTGGCGCTCAAGACGACCGCTGACCTCTACGCCGGGCACGCGCTGGCCGCGGACTTCACGGGTCAGGGTTGGCGAGATCGTTTGGGGTTGGCCGACACCCCGCTGCTGACACCCGATGCCGCGGGCCGGCGCATGGCAGCGCTGGCACACGACTACGACTTCGCGTTCTTCGAATACTGGCTCACCGATTACGCCGGCCACCACCAGGACATGGCCGCGGCGCTCGGGCTGATCGAAGCCTTCGACCAGGTCTTGGGCGGTCTGCTGACGGCCTGGGACGACCACCGCGCCGGCCTGATCCTGATCACCTCAGATCACGGCAACGCAGAGGACCTGAGCATCCACGGACACACCCGCAACCCGGTTCCTGCCCTCTTGATCGGCCCGACCGAGCTACGCGAGCGCTTCGCGGCCTCGCTGCACGATCTGACCAACGTCGCGCCGGCGATTCTGGCTGGCCTGAAGCTGTAGCGATAAACCCGGGCACACCGGCCCCGGCCGCTCACGGCGCCAGGATCTCCAGATCGAGCTGCGTCCGGGGGTTACCCTCCTTGCTATGCCCCTCCATCGGCACCAGGGTCAACCTGTGCCGGCCAGGGGTGAGCGGCAGATCGAGCCGGAAGCTCCAGCGGCCATCCGCGTCTGCCTCGGCCTCGCCCAGGAACTGAACGGCATCGTAGATGCGCAAGACGCTGTTCGGCGTTGCCGTGCCAAGGAGCAGCGGTCGATCTGAACTCACCGCGCTGCCCGGCGCCGGCGATTCGAGAACCGGCGCAACCCGGCCAGGCTGAAGACATGGCCCCGCGGGCGCCTCCACCCGGAAGGTCACCGGCCGGCTACGGAGCGCGTGTCCCTCCGCGTCCACCACGGCGACGACCGTCATCGTGTGCGGCCCCAGTGCCAGCGGCGTGTTTGGACGGAGAGCCCACCGCCCGTCGGCCTCCGGCAGCACATGACCCAGCAAGACCTGGAGGTCGTAGATCGATACCACACGCCCCGGCAAGGCGTGGCCCAGGAACAACGGCTGGCAGGAATGCACCCGGCTCCCCTCGGCCGGGTGGATCAGCACGGGTTGCGCCTCAAGTGGCAGGACCGTGATGACCAGCGGCGCCACTGCCATGAGCAGCTTGCCGTCCCCGTAAAGTGCGCCAACCGTCAGGGTATGTTCCCCAGGCGCCAGTCCCGGCAGGAGCACCCGCCAGATGCCGGCGGGGCCGGTCGCGGCGTCGCCGAGCGGCTGATCCACAGCGAACAGGCGCACCGTGGCCCCGGCCGTGGCCGTGCCCCTGATCTCAACGGGCGTGTTCTCGACCAGCACCAGGGGAGTGGCCGGTTGTGCGAAGGCCGGTCTGTCGAGCGCCAACACGGTGAAGGTGATCGGTGCGGCCGCACTCACCTGGTTTCCTTCAGCATCCTGGGCTGTGACCAACAACGTGTGTAGGCCGGGCGCCAACGCGCTCAGATCCACCTGCCAATGACCGGCAGCGTCAGCGTTTGCTTCAGCGACTGTCTCCGCTGCTACGGCCGCAACCGCGCGTTCCAGGATGCGGATCTGCATATCAGGCGCAGCCATGCCACCGACGACGATCAACTCTGACGAGACCAGCACCGCGCCGTCGGTCAGGCTGGTGAAGCTCGGCGACGGGGGCGCTGGGGATGTCACAGGCGCTGTGGGTGTCGGAGAGACTGCGGGCGCAACAGGTGGCGTGGGCGGCGTGGCCTGAACGCCGGCCAGGGCGGTTGCAGGTGGCGCCAGCGGGGTCGGGGTTGTCCGCGGCCCGGGTGCGGCCGGTTCGGTCGCTCTTGGCGCTGCTGGCACGGCAGCCACTTCACCGAGCGCGGTGATCTTCAGCGGCGCCGAGGTAGCCAGCAGCACACCCTCCGGGCCAAAAGTGCGCGCCAGGAGTTTGTGTTCGCCCGCCGCGAGCGCGGGCAGCGTGAACCGGAAAGCACCCGCGGCGTCCGCCTGCGTCTCCCCGAGCAAAACATCTCCGGCGAAAATGCGTACCGTGTCACCCGGCCCGGCTGAGCCGATGACATCGCCCGGCGCGGCCGCAGGAAGTTGGGCGCCCGGGGCCGGCGCGGTGAAGGTGGGGATGATGAAGGTGGGGGGCGCCGCCTGCCATCCACGCGACAACCCGATCAGCACGACCAGGATCAGCAGCGCGGTCACCATGAGCTTCCACCGATCAAGCTCCCAGCGCCAGTATGGAGGGCGGTCCGCTGCCATGACTATCCCTCCTCGCCCAGCAAGACTTTGGCCTGGGCGATCCATGCTCCGTAGTTCACACGCTGCCATGCGGGCGCGTCGATGATCTCCGCCAGACGCGCTTCATCGGCCCCGGCCAGTTGTGTCAATTCGGTGATCCCGGCGCCTCGCAGCTTCGCCGCATAGGCCGGGCCGATACCGACGATCCGAGTGATGTCGGCTCGTCTGACCGGCCGGGCGGGGGCGCTCGCCAGGGTCGCGGCTTGCGTGATCCAGGCGCGACAATCCACCTGCGGCGATTCCGGCGCCCCAATGATATCGCGGATGCGTTGGGGATCGGTGGCTGCCAGCGCTGCAAACGAGGTAATCCCGGCCCCCCGCAGTTGCGCGGCATACTTCGGGCCGATGCCCTTGATCTTAACCAGGTTATCAGTTTTTGCAGGACGGGCGCGGGTGTGAGATTGAGCGGATGGTGCTTCGACGGCAAGCGCCGGCGCCGCGACCAGGGCTACAGCCACCTCGACCGGCGCTCCCTCGACCTGGACGACCGGTTGAGCGGTCGCAACTTCAACCACGGTCGCCGCCGCGGCCGCCGCGGGCGGCGCCGCTGGCTGCGCCTCCTCGACCTCAGCCGCGGAGGGCTCGGCCGGCTGTTCGACCGCCGGCTCCGCGATTTCCGCCTCGACCACGACCGCTGCCGGGGCCGGCGCCTCGACCTCAGCCGCGGAGGGCTCGACCGGCTGTTCGACCGCCAGCTCCACGGTTTCCGCCTCGGCCACGACCGCTGCCGGGGCCAGCGCCTCGACCTCAGCCGCGGAGAGCTCGGCCGGCCGCTCGACCGCCGGCTCCGCGATTTCCGCCTCGGCCACGACCGCTGCCGGGGCCGGCGCCTCGACCTCAGCCGCGGAGGGCTCGGCCGGCTGTTCGACCGCCGGCTCCGCGATTTCCGCCTCG
>MNXL01000080.1 GCA_001871755.1 Anaerolineae bacterium CG2_30_64_16 | reverse complement strand
GGAAACTGGAAGCTGGTTAGCGGTCAGGCGGTAGTCGAGGCCGATCAGACGCCGGGCGCCATCGTAGCTGTAGGAGACGTAGGTGCCATTGCCGTTCATGCGGCGCAGGGCCCGCCAGGGGCCGATGTAGTCGTAGGTGGCCGTGGTCGTTGGAAGTGCCAGGCACTTCCGAAGTGCCTGGCACTTGACCACCGGTCACCTGCCCGTTGGCGTCGCTGCGGAACACCAGGTTGCCGCGGCTGTCGTAGACGAAGCGGTCGGTCTGGCCCAGATTGTCCCGGGTCTCTGTCAGGCGGTTGACCGCGTCGTAGGCGTAGGTGGTGGTGAAGACCTGATCGGGAGCGAGACTATCGGGCTGGCGCTCGGTGGCAACCGTCTGCACCAGGTTGTTGTCGCCGTCGTAGGAGTAGGCCAGGGTGTTGCTGAGCGCGTCGGTGCGCAGGATGAGCCGGTTCAGCCCATCGTAGGCGTAGTGCGTCGTGGCCCCGCGGTCGTCGATGCGGGCGGTGAGGTTGCTGCCGCGGTCGTAGGTGTAGGCGGTCTCGACCCAGCCATCACCGTTGCCGTCGGTGGTGATGGGTGTGATCGCTCCGTTGCCCATGTCGGCGGTGAAAAAGCGACGATCTGTTTGATAGTGACGGTTGCGTTCGTCGTAGCGATACCCGGCCTGGCTGAGCAGCACCGCACCCGCCGCGTCGAGCGTGCGCCCTGGATTGCGGCCATCCTGGCCATCCCGGAAGCTGGTCCCCACCAAGTCGCCGTTGGCGTCGTATTGCCAGGTACGAACGTTGCCCAGCGTGTCCACGCGGCCCACGCGGCGGTCGAAGCCGTCGTAGAAGAAGTCGGTGAGGTTGCCTTCCCCATCACGCCGGCGGATGAGATTGCCGTTGGCGTCGTACGTGTAGGTCGTGGTGGTGGCGTCTGCCGTGCCTGCGGCCAGGGTTTGCGCGGTCAGATGGTTGCGCGCGTCGTAGGCGCGCTCGGCCCGGTTGCCGTTGGAGTCAATGCGCAGCACCTGGCGTTCCAGGGCGTCGTAGCGGTAGGCGAACACAGACTGAGCCGTGGGCGAGATCTCCACCGTGCTGGTGATTACGTTGTCCAGGAGGTCGTAGGCGAAGGTGATGGTAAACCAGGGATTGGCCGCATCCCGGCTGTGTGCGCCGGTGGGGTGGAAGTCACCATCCAGGTCGGGTACCACGTTCTCGGTGTCGATACGAACCAGGTTGTCGTTGGCGTCGTAGTAGTAGAGGGTTTCGTAGCCCAGAGAGGTAGCTGCATATTCGGTATTGGGTATTGGGTATTCCGTACGTACTGCGTATTCCGTACCGCCCCCTGACTCCTGCCCCCTGACTCCTGATTCCTGATTCCTGCCCCCTGACCCCTGATCCCCTGCCACTGCCGCCGCGCGCGTCGCCTTCACCACCTGGTTGAGCGCGTTGACGGTGTATTCGGTGCGCACAACGCGCGGGTCGATGATGGCGGTGATGTTGCCCACCGCGTTGTATTCGTAGGTGGTGGTGAGGTCCAGGTCGCCGTTGGCCAGGGTGACGCTCTGGCGATAGCCGGCGGCCGGGCCGCTGGCGTAGTAAGCGTAGGCCGTGACATTCCCTTCAGGATCGGTGAAGGTCAGCGGCTGGCCGTGGGTGTTGTAGGTCCAGGTCTCAAAGGCGGTTTGAGGGGCGGCCGGGCTCACGGTGACGGCCGGGAAGTCCACCCGCACCAGGTTGCCGCGGGCGTCGTAGGTGTTGGTGCTGGTATTGCCCTCGGGGTCGGTGACGCTTTGGAGGAGTTGGAAGGCCGGCTCGTAGGTGTAGGTCGTGACCAAGCCAGGACAGGGTGTGGCGCCTGCGCCATCGCAGCCGCGGGTGATGTCGGCTACGCGCCGCATCTCCAGCAGGTTTCCCTGGGCCAAACGATCGGCCGCACCCGTGTCGTAGGTGTACTCGATGCGATTGCCCGCCGGGTAGGTGATGCTTGTCAGCAGGCCGTCGGCATTGTAGGCGGCGTCAGTGGTCACGAATGACAGACCTGACAGGTCTCGGAGACCTGTCAGGTCTTGGCGGCTGCGCAGGCGATGCCCGGCGCCGTCGTGCCACAGTTCGATGACGTTGCCGCCCCGGTCGGTGATGGTGGTCTTGCTGACCGCGCCGGGCGGGTCGTCAGGCGTGATGGCTGTGGAGTAGGCCAGGGTCACCACGCCTCCCGCCGGCACGCCGCTGGCGTTGCTCCGGCCACCGCCCCAGGACTGCTCCACGACGCGGTCGAAGTCGAGGCCGGACGTGCCATAGGTATTGACTGTACGCGGGACGAGGGAGCCATCGGCCACCTCGTCCGGCGAGATGATCGTCGTCAGGTTGTGGTTAAGGCGTTGGTCGGCGAAGCCCGAGGTGTAGGCGAAGCGGGTGATTTTGCCTGACGGAAAGTCGTTGCCGCTGGGCGTGCCGGTGACTGCGGGCGTGGTGATGCCCACCAGGTTGCCGTATGCATTGTAGGCCAGCTTCACCTGGCGGCCGCTGAAGTCGGTGACCGCGGTGAGGCGGCCGTTGGCGTCGCCTGTGCTGAGCGTAGCCGAAGCGTAGCTGTAGGCGACCACTCGCCCCAGCGTGTCGATCACGGTCTGCAAGCGGCCCTGGCCATCATAGACGAAAGTGAGTGTGTTGCCGTTGCGGTCGGCGATGCTACGCAGCGCGCCGGGTGCGGGGGCATCGTCCAGCGGGAAATAGGTCTCGACCATGCCCCCGCGCTCCGTGAGGGTGATGCCAGTTGTGTTGCTGACGATGGTGGTAAAACGACCGGTGGCCGGGGCGAAGTTGGCGCCGTCGAAGCTGAAGATGTCGGTGAGACCGCCGCTCACCTGCCGGGCCAGCGAGCCGCCCCCAATGGGGCGGATGTGCTGGTCGTAGTTGTGCGTCCAACCCCAACCCACCGGGCCGTCGTAAACCAGTTGCGAGCGGTAGGTCAGATCGAGCGAGTAGTCCAATCCCCGGCCGGGGATGCGCAGTGGTGTCTCCGTATGGACGAACTCGCCGGAGTGTGGGAGGACAGGGTCAGCGATGTCTGGCAAGTCCATGGTGACGGCGTCCGGTGGTTCCCATCTGGGTTCGGGCGACGAGAAAGTCCACCGGATGAAGAACTCTGCCAATTCCGCGGTCGTGGGTCCTTCTGGGGCGCTGATCTGGGGCTGTGTGTGGAGATTCGGGTCATCTGCCGAACGCACGTCCGTGGGAACATCTGTTTGAGTCACGCGATTGAACGCCGGAGACGTCGGCTCGCTGTCCAGGGCTGATGATGAGGAATCGTTGCTGGAAGATGGCGCGTTCGCAGTCTCTTCGGGAGGCCTGATAAAGGAGAGGTCATAGTCAACGTCGTAGTACTCGCCGACGGGGTAAAAAGGTGTCTGGTCAGACCCCGGGGGCAGATTCGCAGACGGTTGGGTGGGCTGGGGGATATCCGAGTCCGGCAGCCAAAACTCGGGCGCGGAGGGCAGGCTGGGGAAAAAGCTGGGGACGTGTTCATCAACCCATGCTTCGATCGCAGCCACCTCTTGCAGAATCTCGGCCATCGTCTGTATACTAAACACCGAAGCAGGATCTGCATTGAGGGGAGGCTCCTCACCGGCGTTGCCTCCATGGCAGGGGTCTCCTCCCCCGCCCTGCGCCGGGCTCTGAGCTGCGGCCTGCGCGGTCGTGGCCGTCCGGTGGCAGTCGCCGCTGGCCCCAGCGCCGGGCAATCCGCCCTGATAGACGTTGTAGGGCGAGTTCGGGTCGTTCGGGTCATTGGGCGCCTGGTAGTAGTAGCTGTAGTCAAAGAAATTCCCGTTGCCGCCCAGGTTGAAACCGGCGCTCCAGGTGGTCTGGGTGGGGTCAAGGATGCCACCTGGCGCGGGTCGCACCTTTCCGGCGGCTGCAGCCGGCGCGGGGATGAGTAACTCGTTCGTTCCCCAGCCGCTGCCCCGAGGACGCACGGCCGTATAGACCCCCTGCGCCCCAGGTCGGTAGTCCTCCCAGGCAGCAACGATATTGCCGGCGCCATCCAGGCCCAGCGCCGGCTGCGACGCCTTCCCGGCGACGTCGTTGACGCGCACATTGGCGCTCCAGGGGCCGCCGGCCGGCCGGTAAGCCGCGTAGATGTCGCTGCCCGAGCCACCGCGGTCATCCTGCCACACCGCGTGGACATTGCCTGCGCTGTCCACGGCGACGCGCGAGGAGAAGGCATTTCCGACCGTGCTGTCGCGGACGGCCTCCGGGGCGCCCCATGCCCCGCCCGCTGGTCGGGAGGCGGCGTAGACATGGGACACACCGGGCCAACCAATCCGGTCAACCCAGATGGCGTAGGCCCGCCCCCAGTTGTCCAGGGCAACATCTGCAGCCCAGAGGGTTCCGGAGCTGATGTTGACCTGTTCGGCGGCTCCCCAGGGGCCGCCCACAGGCCGCATCGCGGCGAACACGATATCGCCGCTGCCGGGGACCCATTGCGCCCACACCACCGCCGCTTCTCCTCGCCGGTTGACGGCCAGGGCTAGATCACCCTGACTCTGGGGCGTCGGCGTGCTGATGGGCTGGCTGATTCCCCAAAGGCCACCGGCGGGACGATAGGCGCTGTAGATCTGTTCCTGACCGCTGCGCTCATCCACCCAGACAGCATAGGCATTCCCCGCCCCATCCACGGCGATTCTCGGTGCGCCCTGGCCTCCGGCGCCGGTGCGATCGAGCCACTCGCTGGGGCCCCAGTCGCCGTCCGCGGGCCGGTAGGCGAAGCGGAGGTAGAAGTTGTTCCCCTCGCGGCCATCCAACCACACGGCGTAGAGGTTGCCAGCGCTGTCGGCCGTACCGGCCGGCTGGAACTGGTTGAAGGAACTCGGGTCAATGGCGATAGGTTCCTGGACATCGGCCGCTTTCGTCGCAGTTCCGGGCTGCGTCAGGGCTGAATCGATAGCGGCGGAACCGGTGCGCATTGAGGCTGGTTGGAGGGCCAACGCCGAGACGGTCGGCGCGGCCGGTTGACCCCCGCCCACCAGCAGCAGGCCCAGAAGAACCAGCCGACAAACTGGTAAACGAACGACTCTGGCCATCATCGTGCACCTCCTTGGGGATCTGTCGACCCTAACCTGAGAATAGCTGTTCGCCGCATGCTGTGGCCGGTCTCCGACCGAGCCACCTTTTCATGGCGCGCTGTGCGCTGCCTGTCAAACGGCGTATGATCAACTGGACAGATGAAAGACCCGGTCCCGCCTGGCCTGACTGAACGGCTGCTTTGAGCGACTATTCCGGCAGCCCGTCATTCCCGCGCAAGCGCCCCTCGCTAGCGAGGGCAGAATCCAGGTGTGGCCCCTGGACACCCGCTTGCGCGGGTGCGACGAGGCCTATCCAGTTTACTTAGTATCTTCTCAATTTGTAGGGGCGCACCCTCGCGGTCGCCCCGGTGGGCAGGCGCAAGGCCATGCCCCTACCCCGAATTATCGAGAGGATACTTTACTTGTCAACCAGAAAACCAAAGTGCTGACGTCTACTCAGCCGTCATGCCCGAATGCTTCTATCGGGCATCCAAGTTCCCGCTGGCAACGCCGTTGGATTCCCGCTAAGGGCTTGCGGGAATGACATCGCCACGAAGGCTGAGTAGTAACGCGCCGACTTCAAACGCCTACTGGATGTGGGATTGCGACGTGAGCGCAATGGCCTGAGCACGCGAGGGTACGTTCAGTTTGCGGAGGATGTGGCTGACGTGGCTCTTGACGGTGTGCTCGGTGACGACGAGTTGCTCGGCGATCTGCCGGTTGCTGGCGCCGGTCGCGAGCAGCCGCAGGATCTCGACCTCACGCGGGGTGAGGGTGGCACCCGTGTCCGGCACGCTGAGCGGTGAAGGTTCATCCCCGAGCCCCAGCGCGCTCAGCAATCGCCTGGCCAGGGCCGGCCGGATGTTGCGCTCGACCGCCAGGCGCAACAGCGGCACGACCGCGGCGCCCTCCAGGAGGACGCGGCCCGGTATCCCCTGTCGCTCGCACTCGGCCAACAGGGTTGCGAACTCAGTAGCCGCATCCCCGACCTGGCCCTGGCGCAGGTAGAGGTGGGCGAGCAACGAGCGGGCGCTGCCGAACCGGGTGCTGGTCGGGACCCGCTCCTGGTGATGGGCGATCTGGCGCAAGGCGTCTTCGGCGTCTCTGTAACGCGCCTGCGCGATGGCCGCCACCGCGGCCAGCA
>MNXL01000144.1 GCA_001871755.1 Anaerolineae bacterium CG2_30_64_16 | reverse complement strand
GAACAGATTTACATTTGAAGATGGCCACTTCGTTCACAGTGGAAGTTACCAACCGATTGTCAACGCCATGACAAAGTAGTCGAGGAGGAACACATGTCACGCAACTCAAACAAGACCTTCGGGCTCGTACTCATCGTCACGCTGTTGGCGAGCTTGCTGGGTGTTGTCCCGGTGGCCGCCCAGCCATCTGCCGCCGCTCCCAACGATGTCGTCAATGTCACAATCCTGCACATCAACGATTTCCACGGCAACCTTGAACCGGCCGGCAGCAATCCCGGCATGGCCCGCGTTGCGGCTGTTGTGAACGACGTGAGAACCGCAGTGGGCGCTGAGAACGTCGTGCTCCTGGACGCCGGCGACGAAATGCAAGGCACTCTGCTCTCGAACCTGTTCAAGGGCGAGTCCACCATCGACATCTACAACTCGATGGGGTTCGCGGCCGCCACCTTCGGGAACCACGAGTTCGACTGGGGCAAGCAGATCCTCAAGGATCGCGTGGACCAGGCGAACTTCCCCTACGTGACGGCCAACATCGTCGTGAACGACACAGGCAACTGCGACACGGCCGGTTGGACGCCGCCTGACTTCGCCCAGCCGTGGATCACTCAGCAGGTAGGTGCAGCGGGCAATCAGGTCACTCTGGGCATCATCGGAGTGACCACCCAGGAGACTCCGTACATCACCATCGCCTCGGCCACGGAAGGCCTGTGCTTCAAGGACCCGGCCAACTCCATCATCCACTACTATGATGCCGTGAAAGCCGCGGGCGCCGACGCCATCGTCGTGCTGAGCCACCTCGGCTACACTGACGGCGGTTACGGCTATGGGTTCAGCGTCTACGGTGACCAGACACTCGCCAAGAAGCTCAATGATGCCGGCAAGCCGGCCAACCTGATCATCGGCGGCCACAGTCACACCGACCTGAGCGCGGCGACCATGGTGGGCAATACCCCTGTGGTCCAGGCGCACTACGCCGGCCGCAAGGTCGGCCGCGCCGATCTGACAGTGGACAAGGCCACAGGCGCCGTGACAGTTGCCTGGCAGCGGCTGGTGGTCGACAAGAATGGCCCCGAGGATCCCGCCATCAAAGCGCAGATCGCCACCTGGTCCAACAACACCTGGTACCAGACCGAGATCAACCGGGTCGTCGGCTACACGGCGGTAGACCTCGTCCGCAACTACAACGGCGACTCGACCATGGGCGCGTTCGTCAATGACGCGATTTACAACGACCTGAACACCGATGATACGCCGGACAACGACGTGGACATGGTGTTCAACAACTCCGGCGGCTTGCGCGCCGACATCTTGGCCGCCAGCGTGCCCCAGACGTTGACCCACGGCTTGCTCTACGGCGTGCTGCCGTTCGGCAACGCCACCCTGGTCGGCGACATGACCGGCGCGCAGATTCAGGAGCTGCTGAACCAGAGCGCCACGCTGTTCAAGGGCGCGCTCCAGGTGGGTGGCGTGCGCTACCAGTTCTACCGCTACAGCGATGCGCTGCCTGGGCCACAGCCGTGGGCGTGGGGCGCGTTCGACATCACGGTCAGGAACCAGACGACCGGCGCCTGGGAGCCGCTTCAGTTCGACCATACCTACCGCATCGCCACCAACGAGTTCCTGGCGCCGGCCGGACAGGACGGCTTCACGCCGTTCAAGTACGTGACGAACGCCTCCTACTGGGGCGACATGCTGGATGGTGTCGAGCGCTGGGTCAGCCAGACCTACCCCATCACTAGCCCGTACAACGGCACACTGGACGGCCGGATCGCCCGCGTCGGCACCGACAGCGACGGCCCGGTGGTGGCTGTGTCGATCCTGCACCACAACGACTCCCACGGCAACCTGGCCAAGGGCCGGTATGTGGGCTACACGCAGTTGGCGACCCTGATCAACCAGGAGCGGGCGCACAACCCGACCCGCACGCTGCTGCTCAACGCCGGCGACCAGATCCAGGGCGACGCCATGATGTACTACTACAAGACCGCGCCCACCGGCTTTGGTGCGGACGGCACGCCGCTGCCACCCGCCTTGCAAACCCACCCGATGATGGCCGCCATGAACGCCATGAACTACGATGCCTGGACGGTGGGCAACCACGAGTTCAACTTCGGCAACGAGGTCTTCAAGAGCGTGCTGAAGCAGTCCAACGCGCCGGTGCTGCAGGCCAACCTGCAGGATGACGGCCGCTACGGCATCGCTGAGGTGCCGGTGCAGCCTTTCACCACGCTGGTGGTGCCGGACGGGGTGAAAGGCGACATTCGGGTGGCGGTCCTGGGGATCGGCAACCACCGGGTGCCGAACTACGAGCTGCCCAGCAACATCCCTGGGCTGACCTTCCCGGATCCCATCGACACCGCGCAGCAGTGGGCCGGTGTTCTCAAGCGCAGTAACGACGCGGTGATCGCCCTGACGCACCTCGGCTTCACGGCCAACCCGAGCAGCGTGGAAGTGGACACCAATGTCGACACCTACCTGGCCGCGCAGACCACGGGCATCGACGCGATCATCGGCGGGCACAGCCACACCGATCCGAGCAAGCAGACCGCCTACTCCGGTGACTATCTGTACCTGCCGGCCATCATCGGCAACCCCGACAATGACCCGGTGATCATCAACCACGCTTACCGCTACAACAACACCCTGGGCGAGGTCGTACTCGGCCTGCTGCCGAAGGCCACCGGCGGGTGGGAAGTGGTCGCCCGCGCCGGCCGCTACATCCAGGTGACGATGGACACCCCGGAAGACCCGACGATCAAGGCGATCGTCGATCCCTACGTGGCGACCCTGAACACGTACAACGACACCGTCATCGGGCAGACCACGGCGCCGATCGACGCGCTGACCGCCTACACCGAGGAGACGAACGGCGCGAACCTGCAAGCCGACGCCTCTGTGTTCGAGCTGACGCAAAACGGGGTCGTGCCGGACTTCCATCTGTCGGGCGCCATGAGCAACCGCAAGGTGGCGTCGAGTGCCACGCCGGAAAGCCCTGCCACGCTGATCGTCACCGACATGTTCTCACTGATGCCATACGAGAACTCGCTGGTGATGATGCGGATCAACGGGCCGCAGCTCAAAGCGATCCTGGAGCGGGCGTACCGGAACTACTACTACTACAAGTACGTGCCCGGCCACGGCGGCTACTCGTACTACACCACCTGTATGCTGGACATCAACGCGGGCGGCCAGATCACCTATCTGGACACCGCGCCGAACCTGCCGAACGGTAACAACGTGCTGTCGCTCACTTTCGACGGCCAGACCGTGGACTTCAGCGACACCACCACGTACTATGACGTCTCCACGGTCAACTACCTGGCGGCCGGATCGTGCAACTTCAACGACAGCGGCGTGAGCCTCTGGCCGCTGAATCAGATCGTCAACGACACGCAGCTCTACGTGCGTGACGCGGTGATCGACTACATCAAGGCACAGGTCGGGCCGATCTCGCCCGCCATCGAGGGCCGCCTGGCGTTCACGCCTGCGCAGTCCTACTGGCTGCCGTGGGTCGCGAAGTGACCCGCCGAGACTGATCACAAGAACCTCCTTGCTCCCGCCCGATCATGGAACGGGCGGGAGCAAGGATCCGCCGGGAGCACGAAATGTCCTTCGCTTGGGCCGCCGTTCGACAGGCTCAGCAGAGCCGCTCACGATGCAGTCTCTTGACCGTGCCCGCTCCGGGGCCGAACACGAAGCGGCGGGCTGGTTCGTCATGATCGACTATCCTAACCTGAACAAGCCGGAACTAAGAAGGCGACAACCTTGCTCACAGAATTCTTGCACAAAAAGCAAGGATTTCGTGGGTTAGGCCCTAGCGTTTCGTCAGGAGCCATGTATGTCTCTCACCGCGCATCTGCCGCGTTACCCGTTGACCTTCCTGCCCACACCGGTGCATCCGTTGCAGCGCCTGAGCCGTCAACTGAGTGGGCCGCGCATCTGGATCAAACGCGATGACCAGACTGGCCTGGCTGGCGGCGGCAACAAGACCCGCAAGCTGGAGTTCCTGATCGCGGACGCGCTGGCGCAGGGCGCTGATACGGTCCTGACCACCGGCGCAGTTCAATCCAATCATTGCCGCCAGACGGCCGCGGCCGCCGCGCAGGCCGGGCTGGCCTGCCACCTGGTTCTGAGCGGCGAGCGGCCAGCCCGGATCACCGGCAACCTGCTGCTGGACCAACTGCTGGGCGCGGTGCTGCACTGGACGACGCTTGATAACCGATTGCCACGGCTGGCCATGCTCACGGACGAACTGCGGGCGGCCGGCGCCCACCCTTACCCGATCACATACGGCGGATCGGACCCCGTGGGCGCCACCGGCTATGCGCTGGCCGTCGAAGAGTTGCGCGCCCAGGTGCAGGCCATGGGCGTGAAGCTGGACGCGATCGTCTTCGCCTCAAGCTCAAGCGGCACGCAGGCCGGCCTGGTGGCCGGAGCGTGGGCCTTGGGCTGGGACGTGCCGATCCTGGGCATCAGCGTGGACGCGCCGGCGGCCGATCTCCAGGCCCGCGTCGCTGCGCTGGCCACGGCCACCGCGACCCGCTTGCAGCGGCCGCACAGCTTCGCAGCAGCGGAGATCCAGGTCAACGCCGACTACCTGGGCGGCGGCTACGGCGTGATGGGTGATCTGGAGCGCGAAGCCATCACCCTGGCAGCTCGTACGGAAGCGCTGTTGCTGGACCCGGTCTACACCGGCCGCGCGTTCGGCGGGCTGCTGGACCTGATCCGGCATGGCACATTCGGCCCAGGCCAAAACGTCCTCTTCTGGCACACGGGCGGCACTCCCGCCCTGTTCGCATACGCCGACGAATTGTAGGCGCGTCTTTCGAGTCCCGTGCTGTGGCCGCCGTTCGACAGGCTCGAGAGCCGCTCACGATGAGGTCTGTGACCGAGCCACGGTGGCTGCGTGCCCGTCTGTGGCCGGTTTGTAACCGTGCCACAGACGGGCACGGGCACAGACCGGCCACAGCCACAGCGCCACAGCATACCCCGAGAAATTGAGAGGGCCTAACCCACGAGATCCTTGCTTTTTGTGCAAAAATTCGATGAGCAAGGTTGGCGCCTTCTTGGTTCCGGCTTGTAAGCGCAGCGGCCTTGTCCGGGTTAGGATACCAGATACGAGAATCCGCAATGAATGAAGGCATCCCAGACAGGCCGCTCGAAGCGTTCGAGGCCGGGCTGTCCGCAGAGGTCCGGGCGCTCTTTCGCAGCCTGAGCCACCCAACCGAGATTCAGGCTTTTCTGGATCAGATTCCCTACAGCCCGGAAGAGCGCAACCGCTGCGTGCGCAATGTCCTCCGCGACAGGCTGGCGCATTGCCTGGATGGCGGGCTGTTCGCCGCGGCCGCGCTCCGCCGGTTGGGCTTCCCACCGCTGATCGTCGATCTGTTGCCCGAGCCCGGTCGCGACGACGACCACGTCCTGGCCATCTTCAAGATCGACGGCTGCTATGGCGCGGTGGCCAAATCCAATTTTGTCGGGCTGCGCTACCGCGAGCCGATCCACCGCACTTTGCGGGAGTTGGCGCTCTCTTACTTCGAGGCCTACTTCAACGTGCGTGGGGAGAAGACCTTACGCGGCTACACGCGGCCGGTCCGCTTGACCGCCCTGGACAAATACGATTGGATGTCCAGCGATGTCGGGGCCGACGCGGTCGAGAAACATCTGAAAACCCTGCAACCGATCCCGCTGCTCACCGCGGAGATGATCGCCCGTCTGGCGCCCGTAGACGCGCGTTCCTATGATGCCGGCCTGGTGGGCGCCGACTCAGCGGGCCTGTACAGGCCGGGCGCTGCGAGCTGCCTTGAAAATACACAGCGAATGGGGAAAACAACGAATTCCTTGCTGTAGCCGGCTTCGTCCTGAGGCTCGCGAAGGGTCTACGACCGGGCTACCGTTTTCATCCGCCGTGGCCCTTCGATCCTTCGACGTGGCTCAGAGCTTGCCCTGAGGCACGAAGGGACAGGCGCCGCGCGCGGCATGAGCAACTGTCCTGAAAATCGCCGCCGGGCGGGTTCGTAGTAACGACTTCAGTCGTTCGTCTGCCACAGGACGACTAAAGTCGTCACTACGAACGTTTTCATCCGCCGTGGCCCTTCGACGAGGCCCTTCGATAGACTCAGGACGCGGCTCAGAGCTTGCCCTGAGGCACGAAGGGACAGGCGCCGCGCGCG
>MNXL01000052.1:6262-8564 GCA_001871755.1 Anaerolineae bacterium CG2_30_64_16 | reverse complement strand
TCCACTTGCGGCGTTCGTGCCCGCCGACCGCTTCGACGCGATCCGCCCGGTAGCCCGGCACCTCCGACCCATCGCGCACCTCGGCCCACAGCGCGGGCAGCCAACCCGCGTTAGTGAGCGTGAACTGCTCGCGCAATTGGTCGCCGGCCACCACCCACGTGCCCAGCACCCGCCGCTCGCCGCTCACGCTGTCGCGCAGCAGGCGCGCCCAGCCGTAGCCGATCAGCAGCAGCAATCCCAGTCCAACCAGCAGCCAGCGAGACACTTGTGAGGGGCTGGTCAACTGGATGAACAGCAGCCCACCCCAGACCCCGAACGGGAGCAGACTGGCGGGACGCAGGCGCCGGATCACCTGTTGAGGGGTCGCGTTATCGGACGTGACGCGGTTCATGGAGCCAGTATATCACAAAACGTGTGATAGGATGCGCTCAGCTTGTAGGCCTCAGCCGCCTTCCTGTCATCGATCTGCCGGGTCTTGCTCTTGAACGTCTGTGGAGGCTCGGTCACAGGCCGGCCCCAGCGCAGAAATACATCCTGGCTCTGGCCGTCGTTCGACACGCTCACGATGAGGTCTGTGACCGAGCCACCTATGGTCTTCAACTTTTCTCACTGGCTGTGGCCGGTCTCCTGACCGAGCCACCTATGGTCTTCAACTCAGTCCAAACACACCCAAATCGCTACATCGCCGCGTGGTCTGCGGCGCGTAAGGCCGCCAGGATCCGCTCGCTCGTGGCTGGGGTCTTGCGGATGCGCGCGCCGATGGCCCGCGACACCGCGTTGATGATCGCGGGCGGCGTGGGGTGGATGGTGGCCTCGGCCATCCCCTTGGCGCCCAGCGGCCCGTAGCGGCCCGGCACTTCGACCAGGTGAACCCGGATTTCGGGCGTCGCGGTGATGGTCGGCAGCGCATAGCTGCTGTAGCCACGGCTTTGCGCGGGCACGAACTCCTCGATCAGCGCGGAACCCAGGCCCATGACCACGCCACCCTGGATCTGGCCGACAGCATCGCGCGGGTTCACGGCCTTCCCCACGTCATGCGCGGCCACGATCAGCCTGGCCTTGGCGTGACCCGTCTCCATGTCAACTTCCACCTCGGCCACGTGCGCGGCGCTGACGAACAGCGGCAGGTACTCCTGCGAGACGTCGGGCGGGAAGACGTCGGTGAGGTCCATCTGGCCGAGCAGGCGCCGGGGGTGTCCGTTCTGCTTCATCTCGGTCGCCACCTGCGCCAACGACACGCGCACGTCCGGCGCCGCCACCGCGGCGACCGCGTCGCCGGTCGGGGTCAAAGCAAGCGCGTCCGGGGAGTGGTCCAGCATCTCGGCCGCGGCCTCCAGGATCGCCGCACGTAGATGGCGCGCCGCGTCCGCCACCGCCCCGCCCACCCAGTAGACGATGCGGGAAGCGCCGACCACGTCGCCATCCAGCGTGTGGGCCGTGTCGGCGTTGACCAATCGCAGCGCGGCGCGCGGCACGCCCAGGTTTTCCGCGGCCAATTGCGTGAAGACCGTTTCCACACCCTGGCCGAAGTCCACCCCCGAAGCATAGATCGTGATCCGGCCATCCAGCTCCAGCTCGGCCTCGGCCCGACTGCGCGCCACGCCGTACTTGCCGAAGCGATACAGCATCCCGGCCAGGCCCACCCCGCGGCGCCGCCCTCGAACCCGGGGATCCGCGTTGAAGTCGGCCACCCGCGCCACGATTTCGTCATAGTCCGGCCGGATCGTCTCCAGGACCTCGCGAAAACCCAGCGTTTCTTGATTCCTGAAACCGAGCCCCGTCACGTCATCCGGACCCAACGCGTTGCGCAGCCGGAACTCCAGCGGGTCTGCGCCGAGTTGCTCGATCAGCTCGTCGAGCGTGCACTCCAGCGCGAAGACCGGCTGCGGCGTGCCAAAGCCGCGGAACTGGCCGGCTTTCGGCCCGTTGCTGTAGAGCACGCGCGAGCGCCCTTCGACGGCCCGCCAGCGGTACGGGCCGACGCTGGCCGCGAGTGCATAGCCCGCGATGTGATGGCCGGCCGAGTCGTACGCGCCGGTGTTCGCCTGGATGTCGATTTGCATCCCGGTGAGCTCGCCGTCGGCGGTCGCGGCCACGGTGCAGTCGATGGTATAGGGATGCCGTTTGGGCGTGGCTTCCATCACCTCCTGCCGCGTGTAGGCCAGCCGCACCGGCTTACACAGATGATGCGCTGCCATGCAGCGTGCCGCGACCGCGGCCATCGCCATCGGCCAGGGGTCCTGCTTGCCGCCGAAGCTGCCCCCCATCGGCGGCGTGATCACCCGGATCTGCTCCGGGGGCA
>MNXL01000052.1:0-6192 GCA_001871755.1 Anaerolineae bacterium CG2_30_64_16 | reverse complement strand
GGCCCGCCTCGTCGATGTAGCCGATCGCCGCCTCACGCTCCATCGCCATGTGCGCCTGAAAGCTGGTCTGATAAGTCGCCTCGATCTTGACGTCAGAGCCGGCCAGGGCCGCGGCGATGTCGCCCGTGTGCACCTCGGCCGAGGTCAGCAAGTTGCCGGCCTCGTGGATCTGGATGGCGCCGGGCGCCAGCGCACCCTTGATCTCAAACGTGTGCGGCAAAATCTCATACTCAACCTGGATCGCTTCCGCGCCGGCCGCCGCGGTTTCGGGCGTGGTCCCGATCACGGCCGCGATCGGATCACCGATCATGCGCACTTTGCCACCGACTGGCGCCAGCAGGGGCTCGTCCACGGAGTAGTCCCCCAGGCTATTCTCGCCGGGCACATCGGCCGCGGTCAGCACCTGGAGCACGCCGGGGACGGCCAGCGCCGCGGCGGTGTCCAGGCGCGTCACCCGGGCGTGCGCATGGGGACTGCGCACCAGATGCAGGTGAGTCATTTCGGGCCAGCGGATGTCTTCCGCGTAGCGCGTGGCGCCGCTGACGCGCTCCCAGCCCTTGTGGCGGGTCAGGTCACCGCCGATCACCGTGCCCTCATCCCCGGGCGCCCTGTCCACGGCCGCGCCGCGCATCCTGGCGGCCGCCAGCGATACGGCCTCGATGATCTTGACGTAGCCGGTGCACCGGCAGAGATTCCCTGCCAGCGCCTTGACGATCTCGTCACGGCTGGGGTCGGGGTTGCGGTCCAGCAGCGCCTTGGCCGACAGCAACATGCCCGGCGTACAATAGCCGCATTGCACCGCGCCCACCTCCAGGAACGCGGTCTGCAACGGGTGAGGTTGCTCCGCGGTGCCCAGGCCTTCCACCGTGATCACCGCGCGGCCGGCCATCTCGCCAGCCAGCAACAAACAGGAGCGCTGCGCCTCGCCGTCGACGATCACAGTGCAGGCGCCGCACTCCCCCTCCATGTCACAACTCTGCTTGACACCGGTCAGCGCAAAGTCCTCGCGCAACACCAACAACAGCGGCCTGGCCGGGTCGGTTGTCACGGTGACAGGCTGGCCGTTCAGCGTGAATCTGATCTCCGAATTTGGCGCGGTGGCGCGCCTGGTCTGTGGCATCATTGCTCCTGAGCGGTACGGATTGCAAATAGCAAATAGCAAATAGCAAATGGCAGATAGCGGATGGCGGATGGCCGATGGCCGATCATACCGACAGCCATGCACTTTCCGTAATCACCTCGACGGCATCCGCCCAAACACAATGGGCGGCAGTATAGCACACGCGCCCCGCAGAGGGGAAAACCGCTCCGCCCGATGAAAACCATGCCCGGACTGCTCCGAAACCTACCCCCCGACCCCCTCTCCTTCGACAAGCTCAGGATGAGCTCAGAGCTTGCCCTGAACGCAGTGAAGGGACAGGCCGTGCAAGGGAAAAGGAGCGCCGACACCCCCCTCGCCCCGCGGGAGAGGGGGGCAGCTCACCCTGGCGCCTGACCCGTACTGGTCGATCCCCCTCGCCCCGCGGGAGAGGGGGGCAGGGGGGTGAGGTTTTCATCCGCCAGGACAACGGGCCCGGCATAACCAACCGATGCGAAGATGCTTCCACGCCGCCGCAGGTTTGCCGAGCCCTGCGCAGCATGATATACTCGCCATCGTTCAAGCATCCAGTCGGCCGACACACCCGCTGGCCCGAGGCGTTCATGAACCCGACGATCACGTTAAGGCGCAGCCTGCTCTACGTCCCCGGCGACCGGCCGGAAATGCTGGCCCCCGCCGGACCGCGAGGGCAGGCCAAAGCGGCCCAGCGCGGCGCGGACGGGTTGATCCTCAACCTGGAGGACGCGGTCGCGCCGGCGCGCAAGGAGCTGGCCCGCCAGACGGTGGCGCGCGCCCTGGCGACGGCGGACTTCGGCGTCGCCGAGGTCATCGTCCGGGTCAATCCGCTGGCCACGGACACCGGCTATCTCGATCTGCTCTCGATCATGCCGAACGCGCCGGCCGCCGTCCTGCTGCCCAAGGTCACGACGGTCGAAGAGGTGCGCTTTGCCGCATGGACGGTCGAGCGGCTGGAGGGGTTGCACGGGCTGCCGGCCGGGCGCACCAAGATCATGTGCATGATCGAATCCGCGGCAGGGATCCTGGCCGCACCAGAAATCGCCGCGTGTCACCCACGGGTGGCTGCGCTGCTCTTCGGCGCGGCCGACTTCAGCGCGGAGACCGGCTGCACGCGCACACCGGACGGCCGCGCACTGCTCTACGCGACCAGCCGGCTCGTGCTCGCGGCCCGCAGCGCGGGCATCGACGTGATCGACGCGCCCCACATGAAGCTGGACGACGCGAAGGGCCTGGCACGCGGGGCGCAGATGGCGCGCGAGCTGGGGTTCGACGGCAAATCGGCCATCCACCCCGCGCAAATCGCGGCGATCAACGCCGCATTTTCTCCGAGTCAGGAGCAGATCGCGTGGGCGCGGCGGGTGATCGAGACGCTAACGGGGCAACCGGGGGCTGATCTGGGCGCAGCCGTGCTGGACGGGCAACTGATCGAGGCGCCGCATCTGACGCGCGCGCGGCGCATCCTGGCCCTGGCCGAAGCCACGGCGGCGGATAGTTGGTAGATTGGTAGGTTGGTAGATTGGTAGATTAGTGGATTGGTAGATTGGTGGATGGCGTTACCTTGTCACCTTGTCACCCTGTCACCAATTTACCAATTTACCCCGTTACTAATTTACCAATTTACCCCGTCACGAGGTTTCATCCGCCGGGGCGCCAACGCCTACAATTGAAAACGGCCGCTGGCCTCGACCACCTTGTAGCCGAAGTTGGCCACGTACTGCTGCAACCGGTCACGCAACGCACGCCACTCATCGCCGTTCAGGATCGCGCGCATCGTCTCCAGGTCGCTGGCCACCGCGCCGGTCAGCATCTGGTGGCCTGGACCATACACGGTATACCAGGCTTCGGTGGGTTGCAGCCCCAACCGCATCAAGCCGGGCGCGAATTCCTGCACGACGAACTCGAAATAGGGCTGTTCGTGACCGGATTTGATGTCCCAGCTCATCAGCAGTTTGATCATTGGCGACCATCCTCTCAAAACCCCTGTCGGAGTTGAGGATACCAGAATCGGGACGATTATGCAAGTCATTGCAAGCCACGAGGTATCGGCTCAGCCTGGCGCACTCTCAGGGATTGAAAATTCCCGCCTGAGGCTAAAAAGTGCCCTTCGACCCTTCGGCGTGACTCAGTACAGGCTCCGCTCAGGACAGGTCCGCAGCCACTGGTCGTCAGCCGCTGCGGTGACTTCTCAAGTTCAGACAGTGAATTCGATTCACTGGGCTGAGCAGTCACGCCACCGGTACGTTTCAGCGCTTCATGCGAATCGCACCGCCGCGGGAGACGACATGGGTCGCGGACAAACGCGGAAGAGCGCGGAAGAATTCTCGATCCGCGTTGATCCGCCAAGCGTATCCTCTCAAAAAGGCAGGGACAAATCTGCTCAAGCCGAGTCCGTGACTCGGCGGGCGAGCGGCGGATCACGGATCCGCCTTGAGCTGCCCCGAACTATTGAGAGAATACCGCCAAGCGCTGGGGCGGGCGCCCCAGCGCCGTCCGTGTCCCATTTCCGGGGCTGGATCTGGTGGTTGGCCCTCCTGCTGGCCGCCGGCCTGGTGCAAGCCGGCGCAAGCCTGGCTCATGCTGATTCCATCGGCACAAGCACGGTGACGGTTGTGCCCGCCGACGGCCAGTCGCGCGGCATCGAGCTGCGCTCTCAAACGGTGGACGTCGTCATCAGCCAGGACGCTGAGGCCGTCTGGGCCGATACGGAGGTCTGGATCCGGCTCTACAACCCCGCCACCCGCACCATCACGGTTCCCCTGGCCCTGCCCGGGCCGCAACTGACCCCTGGCGACCTGCCCGCTGATTTACTGATCCGCCTGGACGACGTGGCGTTGCCGACAGAACCGACGCGGCCGGCCGACGGGCAAGGTCCAGCAGGACTGCTTTCCCAGATCATCATCGATGGCCAGCAGGCGGTCTCGCTCCGCCTCTCCTACCGGCAAGCGTTACCCGAATCGGGCGGGCTGGTCACCTTCGCCTACCCGCTCAGCGCCGCGGACCAATGGGCCAACACACCTGAGTCTTTGCGCGTCACCGCCAGGTTCAGCGCGCCCGTGGTGGCCGAGCAACTCCTGGTTCAGGCGCCGCCCGCGCACAGCGATGGCCGATCGCTGACGTGGCAATGGGAAGGGGTGCGGGCGCTGGAGGATGTCGGGGTGGCGTTCCTGGCGCCGGCCTGGTGGGCCGAGTTCAACGCGGCTCGAGCGGCCGCGGCCGCGCCAGACGCGCCCGCGGCCGCGCACATCGCGCTGAGCCGGCGCTACCAGCAGCTCGCGGCCCTCGCGCCCTCTCCCCTCAGGGACCCCCTCGGGGACCCCATCGACTTCTACACCCGCTACTACCCGGCCGCCGTGGCCGAACTACAAGCGGCCGTGGCCCAAGCGGCCGCGGTAGAAGATGCGAACACGTCGATCGCCGATCGACTCACCGCGCACGCGTCGCTGGCTAGCCTGTACCGGGAACAGGCAAATCGGCTGGGGCTCGGCGGCATAGCCTACCTCGAACTGGCCGTCGACGAAGCCAACGCGGCGATGGCGCTCGGCGCGACCGATCCCAACCTGCGTTCGTTGGCCGCCGATAGCTACGTCCGGCTGGCCCAGATCTCCCAGTTGCAGGGGAACACGGCCGCGGCCGAGCGCTATGCGGCGACATTGGTGGCGCTGCAAGGCGGGACCACGCCGGAGGAGCAGGCACGCGACCTCACCCTGATCGCGGCCGCCCAGGCCAGCGCGCGCGGCGATCTGGACCGCGCCCGGCAACTCCTGATCGAGGCCGTGGGATCGGAAGCCGCCACCCTGCCTGGCGCGCCACCCCCGATCGCGCGCCAGGCGCTCGTCTCCGTCACCACGACGCCGGGCACGCGCACGATCACCCTGACCCTGGCGGACGTCCAAGACACGGCCGGCGTCGGTGCGCTGCTGCAACGCGCAGCGGACCAATTGCGGGCCGTCACCCCTGCCACGGTGACAGCCACGGTGACAGCCGCCACGACCGGTCTGGCCATCAACATGCCCTGGCAAGCTGCGCAGGAGCTGATCACTGCCCAGACCGCATTGGCGGATGCGCTGCCCGATGACCCGGAGCTGGCGTTGCTGGCCGCCGCGCTCTCGCCCGCCCGCGTCACCTGGCGCACGGCGGACGATCTTCTGCGACGCTCCTCGTCTTATGTCGAGTTCATGGATTTGGAACCGGCTCGACTGATCTGGCTTGGGCTTGCCAACCGACTGGAGGAGGCCAGCCGCGAGGAATCGAGCGCGCGGGGCTCGGACGACCGCCTGTTGGAGCTGCAACGCGCGCGCTGGGCTGCGGATGCCGCGGCGTGGCGCACGCTGGCCGACCGCAGCCGCGTCGAATATCGAATCGACCTGGGGAAACCGACTGCGGCCCGAGCCTGGCAGCTCGCGGCCGGCTCAGCGCGGGCCCTGGCGGTTGAGGCCACCGACTGGTCGCGGCCGACGATCGATTGGGGCGCGGGCGCCGCGGGTCTGCTGCTGATCTTGCTGGCGCTGGCGGTGTGGGAGACAAGATAGCTGCTACCGGCTAACCCGCCATCACCCGCGCCTGTCAACACGAGGCCTGGCAGATAAGATCACAGCTCTGCAATCCGAAGACCGGTTGATCAGCACGTTGACTTCGGGGTAAGGTGTAGGACTGTCAACCGTGACCAACATTCGTCCCCTTTGCTGCGGGCAGTCTTTGTGTCTCTGTCGCCAGGCTCGTCGGGGCGCTGCGCGCTCGCCTCCCGACGCGCGGGCGGTAGCCGTTTTCCCTACGGCGGTCACTCCTCCAACCGGACTAAGCTCCTCCTTCAGTGCTACAACACTCGATAGGGGTGGGCTTCGTCGTGAGCTCATCCTGAGCCAGTCGAAGGGCTCAGCCGAACGGTGGTTAGCCCCTTCGCTACACCCCTCGATGTACCCCTCGCTGAACTCGGGAGGGGCCTCGGGAGGGGCCTCAGGGCAGGCTCTTGCCCCACAGGGACTTGCACCCTATCAGAAACGCCAAGCTTCTTGGCGCACAACGACCAGGTTCAGCTGCGGCTGCGCCAAGTCAACGTTGTGTGCGGCGAGCTCTAC
>MNXL01000003.1 GCA_001871755.1 Anaerolineae bacterium CG2_30_64_16 | reverse complement strand
CAGCTACTATGCCTTCTTGGTATCCTGGATAGCTTTGGAAACAATAGATTGGTGGAACGACCAATACATTCTGGAACCGCAGCGCATCATTGATTTAGTCAAAGTCCCTGTGATATTCCGTCAGCAGATCATAGCTCCCCTGGAGCAAGTTCAGGATGTTAGGGCTTCAACCGGTTTCTGGGGGGGGATACTTCACTTTGGCAATGTTGTGGTGGAGACAGCGGGCCTGACACAACCAGTCGTTTTTGAAAGTGTGTGGAACCCTTACGCTAAACAACAGGTCATCCTGGAGTATATAGACCACCTAGCCGATACGGAGAAACAGAAGAAGCAACAGGAAACTACTGAGCAAATCAAAGTCTGGCTTGAAGGCTATCATGATCTTATGACTCGCATTGTCATCTTGAGTTATACTGATACGATCACTGTAGGACGTCCGATTAGGGTCGTTTGGCGAATCATGGGACCTACGGGTCTCGCTTACAGAACTCAGATCGGATGGAATATGATGTCACACGCTAGGGACAATGCATATACCCACTGGACCGTAGAGTTTCATGGGCAGGGTAGGGGCGTTCATAGGGCTTTCATCATGATGCCACACGCGGGACTGGTATTTTTCAAAGTGAGAGCAATCTTTGAGAACGGCGTAGAGGTATTCTCAACCCCCGAACAACTGACCGAAGTTCAACCATGACCCCCCTTGGTCAGGATAGAGAAGGTCTCTGGAAAGACCAGAGTCCTTCTCCGTTCCGCTTGCTTGTCGCAACTATAGATTTCGCGCTATTCCTCACCGCTCGTTACTTCGGTGTCTGCCATCGCTGCTATCTTCCGGGTCCTTACTCTGTGCACCAACCACCGAATCAGCAAAACCACCAGCACAATCGGGATGGCGATCAGGATCAGCAGCGGCAGGACGTAGATCACCAGCCAGATCAGGGCGTTGGCCAGCCCCTTCAGCGCGTTCACTAAGGCGCGACTGGCGTTCTTGAGCGTCTCCAGCGGCCGCCAACCCGGCTCCACCACCGGCCTGGCCAGCACATCGGGGATCAGCTCGATGTTGAGCGTGGCCAGCGCGGTCAGTGTGCTCAGGTATTGCATGCGTCCCTTCACCCGCTCGATCTCCCCGCGGATGTTGGTCAGCTCGCGGTGAACCTGTAAGATATCCTCGGCCTTTTGCGTGCGTTGCCGCACCTCGGCGAGCAGCTCGCGTAGTTCGTTCTCCGTGGCTTCCAGGTTGACGAGCTGGGCGTCCAGGTCAGAGTATTCCTCGGTGACGTCCTGGCCGCTGATGTTCTCCCGTTGCACGCGCACGGCCAGGCGTTTGATGGCCTCCATCGCGCCGTCCAGGTCGCCGGCCGGGATGCGCACGGTCATGCGCGCCCGCAACTGCTCCCCCTCGCGCCAGGCGCTGGAGTCGGCCACGTAGCCGCCCATGCCGGTCACCATGTCGGTGATCGACTTCATGGCCGGTTCGGCGTCGGTGACCACCAGGCTCAGGTCGGCGGTGCGGATGATCATGCGTTCGGTGTCGCCGGACACGCCAGATGCAGACTCGGCGGCCGGTTGGGCCGGGGCTCCCGCCGCCACTTCCTTTTCGACTACCACGTCCGAGCGATAGTCGGTGCCCACGGCGCTGTTCTCCACGGCCGCCGGCGGTCTGGCGGCGCAGCCGATTAGCGCAACCAGAAAGCTCAGCAAGACGATTCCGATGACGGTCTTCTTCATGGGGCTCCTCCTCGTAAGATGCGTCAAATGCCTCTTCAGGGCAATTCGGCTGCAAGACGCTGTCAGCTACGTAATGGTTCCACACCATCCACTTGCGGATGTGACTTTGCCGATTCGCTACCAGCCGAACGACAATCGGTTGATCAACCGTTCGGGCAGGCGGGCCGAACGCATGTGGGCCTGCGTGATCTCGATCGGATAGGCCACGCGGCGCGACAACCAGGTCCGCGCTTCGGTATCGAGGATGGCGTAGGCCGCGCGGGGATCGCTGTCGCGTGGCTGGCCGACGCTGCCGGGGTTCAGGATGGCGCGCCAGCTGTTCTCAAGCGTGAACAGCTTGTCGACGGCTGGCGACAGCGCCCGCACACTGGATACCTGCTCCTGCGAGATGTAGAGGGCGGGCACGTGGGTGTGGCCCACCAGGCAGAAAGACGTCGCAAAATGGTCCAGGTTGGCCCGTGCAGTGGCGGGGTAGAGGACATATTCCCACACCGGATCGCGTGGGCTGCCGTGGGTGAGCGTGAAGGCGCCGCGGACCAACGGCTGGCTCGGCAGATTTCCCAGCCAGGCGATGTTCTCGGCGCTCAACTGATCGCGGGTCCAGACCACCGCCCGCCGCGCTTCGGGGTTGAACTGGTCGATGTCCATGTGTCCGAGTACGGCCCAATCGTGATTGCCGACCACCGTCGTGGCGCCCAACATCCTGATCTGGGTAACGCACTGGTCAGGCTCTGGGCCGTAGCCGACAGTGTCGCCCAGGCACCAAACGGCCTCGTAATCGAACTGCTCGGCATCCGCCAGCACGGCCTCCAACGCCGCCAGGTTGGCGTGGATGTCGGAAAGTACCAACACGCGCATCCAGGTCTGCTCCTTCGGTTTTTTGGTGAAAAGTAGGCTCTATCATACCACCAGAAGCGGGATACTGGAAGCGGGAAACTAGAAGCTGGAAGCTGGAAGCTAGAAGCTAGAAGCTAGAAGCTGGATGCTAGAAGCTGGATGCTAGAAGCTGGATGCTATAGGTGTTCAGACAATCTTCTGGACTCGAGGCTTTAGCCGGTTGCGCTCGTTGCCTGGAAAAAACCGGCCACAGCCACCCCAAGTCATTGAGATGATACCTGTACTCGTCACGGCCACAAAGCGAGGTTTTTTCACCTTGTCACCCCTTCACCCTTCGGCAAGCCCTTCGACAGGCTCAGGAGGGGCCTCAGGCAGTTTCTCATGCCGGGCGCGGCGCCACGGCGGATGAAAACCTCACCCCCCTGCCCCCCTCTCCTACGAGGCGAGGGGGGTGTCGACGCTCCCCTTCCCTCGCAGGGAGGGGGCCGGGGGGTAGGTGGGCCATTTTCAGGGCAGGCTCTTGTCACCTTGTCAAGACTTGAGGCGCCGCCTCAACGGCTGACGACAGGGCTAGAGAAGCCAGGTTTCCGGCGGCCGGCCTTTTTGGTTGCGTTTCACACCCGCGGTATAATGGCGGGTGATGATGGAGCCTTGCGATTTTTCCCTGGAAACTGGCAGCGCCGCGGAGACCCAGAGCTGGGGCAGCCGGTTGGCCGCGCTTCTAAAACCCGGTGATGTGTTGGCACTGGCCGGCGACCTGGGCGCGGGCAAGACCGCGTTCACCCAGGGGCTGGCGCTCGGGCTGGGGATCACCGAGCCTGTCACCAGCCCCACCTTTACGCTGATCAACCAGTATCGAACCGCCGAGGGGATCAGGTTGCAGCACGTGGACAGCTACCGCCTGGCGAACGCGCCGTTGGAGATGTGGGATGTTGGGCTGGCGGATCTGTTCGCCGGTGACGACATCGTGGTGATCGAATGGGCCGACCGGATCCCCGGCCTTTTGCCTGACGAGCACCTGGAGATCAAATTCGCCTATCTGGGTGAAGGCTGGCGCCGCCTGTGTCTCAAGGCGCACGGCGCGCACTATGCGCGCATGATCGACCGGTTGGCGCGGAAATCTGCCGTCGAGTAATTGAGAGGATATCGCCTCGGGGTACTGCCCCACGGGATTGGCACAATACGATGTTACTCGCCCTGGACACATCGACTTGTTTGGCTGGCATTGCGCTGTACGACGGCGTGCGCGGCCTGATCGCTGAACAAAACTGGCACTCCGCCAATCGGCACACCGTGGAGCTGATCCCGCGCGTTGCCGAGATGCTGGCGCAAACGGACGCGACGGCTGCTGATCTGCGGGCGGTCGCGGTGGCGCTGGGACCCGGCTCTTTCACCGGGCTGCGGGTGGCGTTGGCGGCGGCCAAAGGGCTGGCGTTGGCCAACGGGCTAGCGTTGCTGGGTGTGCCAACCCTGGACGTGGTCGCCTATCCGCACAGCCGTCAACCGTTACCTGTGATTGCCGTGGTGCCGGCCGGCCGGGGACGGGTTTGCTGGGCGCCCTATGCGGCAGGACCCGCCGGGTGGGCGCCCCAGGCGCCGTATGGACTGGCCACAGTGACCGGGCTGGCCGAGTCGGTCGATCGGCCGACGCTGTTCGCCGGCGAGCTGGCCGCCGCAGATCGCGCGACCCTGGCCGAACGGCTGGGCGAGCGGGCGCACCTGCTGCCGCCGGCCCTCGCCGTGCGCCGGGCCGGCTATCTGGCCGAGATGGCCTGGGGCCGTTTTGTCGCGGGCCAGGCGGACGATCTGGCGACCCTGAACCCGATCTATCTGCACGAGCCCGCGGCGCCGGCCGGCGGAGGCATGGCCTGACCTGTGGCGCTTCCTCGAATCTCACCGATGGTCCCCGACGACCTGGACGCGGTGATGCGCCTCGAACGTCAATGTTTCAGGGAGCCCTGGAGCCGGCGCATGTACCTGTCGGATCTGACGCAGAACGAGCTGGCTACCTATCTGGTGGTGCGGCCGGGCGAAGGATCCGTTGAGGATGCGATGCCCCCGATTCTGGCCTACGGCGGCTTTTGGCTTATGGTGGATGAAGCGCACATCGCCACCCTCGCTTCGCATCCTGACTGGCGCGACTGTGGGTTGGGACTCTGGCTAATGTTGGCGTTGCTGGATCGAGCCAGCGAGCGCGGGGCGCTCGTCTCGACCCTGGAGGTGCGGGCGGGCAATCGATCGGCTCGGCGCTTGTATGAGAAGCTGGGCTATCAGGTGGCGGGCGTGCGGTATCGCTACTATCGCGACGGTGAAGACGGGCTGATCATGACCACGTCGCCGTTGGCTGAGCCGGCGCTGGCCGCGCGGCTGGCGCTGGCCCAGGCAGCCGCTTTGGACAAACTGACAAGGAGATGCTTTGAGCGAGCTACCGTTGCGCATAGTGCCCTTGGGCGGCTTCGGTGAGATCGGCAAGAACTTGATGGTGCTGGAATACGATCAGGACATCCTGGTCATCGACGCCGGTTTGATGTTTCCAGAAGACGATATGCTGGGCATCGACCTGGTTTATCCCGACATCACTTATCTAACGGAGCGCGCGGAGCGCGTCCTGGCTGTGATCTTGACGCACGGCCACGAAGATCACATTGGCGCACTGCCCTATTTGCTCAAATACCTGGACATCCCCGTCTATGCCACACCCTTGACGCGGGGGTTGGCCGAGATCAAGCTGAAAGAGGCCGGACTGCTGGCTGACACCGAGGTGCACACCATCAAGCCGGATGATGTGCTGAAACTGGGCTGTTTCACGGTGGAGTTCTTCCACGTCTGCCACAGCATCCCCGACGCGGTCGGCCTGGCCGTGACGACGCCGGTGGGACTGGTGGTCCACGCGTCTGACTACAAGTTCGACCAGCACCCGGTGGACGGCAAGCTCACCGATGTGGAGAAGTTGCGGGAGTTGGGCGAGCGAGGTGTGTTGCTCTTGCTTTCCGACTCCACCAACGCCGACACCGAGGGCTTTACCCCGTCCGAGCAGCGCATCAGCGAGACCTTGCACGGGATCATGGCCGCGGCGCCGGGCCGGGTGATTGTGGCCACGTTTGCGTCGAACATCTCACGAGTCCAGCAGGTGATTCAGGTAGCACGTCACCACGGGCGGCGGGTCGGTGTGATCGGCCGCAGCATGGTCAACAATGTGCGGATGGCGATCGACCTGGGCTATCTCGACATCGGCCACGAGGATCTGCTCAGCACTTCGGAGATGAATGACCTGTTCCCCGAGCGGGTGGTGATCGTTTGCACGGGCAGTCAAGGCGAGCCGAGCGCTGTGCTGGCGCGCATGGCTTCGGACGAGCATCCCCAATTGCAGGTGACCGCTGGCGATACGGTGGTGCTCTCAGCCGAGGCGATTCCGGGGAACGAGGAGTCGGTCAATCGCATTATCGATGATCTGTTCCGGCTGGGCGCTAACGTCATCTATCAGGAGTTGAGCGATGTGCACGTCTCGGGTCATGGCAGCCGCGAAGATCACAAGCTGATGCTCTCCCTGACCCGCCCGCGCTTTTTCATCCCGATGCACGGCGAGTATCGCCACCTGGTATTGCACGCGCGCACGGCTCGGATGCTGGGCATCCCGCAGGAGAATATCACCATCATCGAGAGCGGCCAGGTCGTCGAGGTGCGCCGCGACTCACTGCGACTGGCCGAGCGGGTCAACGGCGGGCACGTCTTGGTGGACGGCCTGAGCGTGGGGGATGTCGGATCGGTGGTGTTGCGCGACCGCAAGTACCTTTCCCGCGACGGCTTTCTGGTCGCGATGGTCGCGCTGAACCGCACGACCGGCGAGGTAGTGGCCGACCCGGAGATTTTGACCCGTGGCTTCGTCTACGTAGCTGAGTCGGAGGACCTGATCGAAGGCGCCAAGGATCGCGTGTGGGAGGTTCTGGAGTCACCGGGCGCGGCGTCCGGGGTGCGCAATCGGATCAAAGACGCGCTGCGCCAGTACTGTTATGCCCAGACAGGCCGCCGGCCCCTGATCCTGCCCCTGGTGTTGGAGGTATAGGGGCCTAACCAGTTAAATCCTTGCACAACAGACAAGAATTTTCTGATGGCATTTGCCTGGTTGATTCTGGCTTGTCCAGGTTAGGACCATCTCAACAATCCGGGGCGCGGGCGCGGGCACGGTCAGGAAACCAGCCCGAGCGCAAGAGTTGCTGTGGCCGGTCTCCTGACCGTGCCACCGGAAGAAACTGACCATAGCAGACTGGGCAGGCGTTGCTTTTCCGGCCCAGGTTGTTGTATAATGTCGGCAAGCTCATAGAACATTTGCGCGAATCAAGTGGAGCTCTCAGGACAAGAACCGATGGCCAGGCGACGACCGAAGCCCAAACCCAGACCCGGCCCCGATTTGGGCCAGTTTCTGCGCGGGGAAGTCATCGGCAGCACGCTGGTTGTGTTGGCCCTGCTTATGATGTTGAGTCTGCTCTCCGCAAATCGGGGGCAGGTGACCGCCGCGTTGATCAGTGCGCTCCAGGTCGGCTTCGGCGCGGGGATGTGGCTGGTACCGCCCCTGTTGGGCGCGCTGGGTGTCTGGCTGGCCGTGCGCGAGGTGAGCGACCAGCAGGTGCTGACCTCGACCCGCCTGGTCGGGGGGATGGGCCTGCTCCTGGTGTTCGACGGGGTCGCCCATCTGCTGACCACGGCGACCGATCCCTGGGCGTTGGCGATGGCTGGGGGTGGCGGCGGCGTGGTGGGCTGGGTCTTCAGCCAGGGATTGGTCGTGGCCCTGGGGCTGCCTGTGACCCTCGGGGCG
>MNXL01000195.1 GCA_001871755.1 Anaerolineae bacterium CG2_30_64_16 | reverse complement strand
GCAGACCGATCAGCGCTTTGTCGAGATGGCCGAGGGGCAGCGGCAGATGGCCCGCGAGATGGCGGAATCGTCCCGGCAGATCGATCAGCGCTTTGTCGAGATGGCCGAGGGGCAGCGGGAGATGCAGCGCGCTATGGCGACTCTCGCGCAAGGGCTGCAAGACCTGCGTCAGCAGGTAGGCAGCCTGGCCAACACGTTCGGCTTCAGCCTGGAGGAATTCGTCGCGGCCTTGCTGCCACCCTATCTTGCCAGGCATTACGACGTTACCGACCTGACCCTGGAACGGCGCCATTTCGAGCTGGGAGATGGGGCGCGGGTCGAAGTGGACCTGACCGGCGAAGGGTTACGCCATGGCCAGCCCGTGACGGTGCTGGCTGAATGTCAGACTACCCTTGGCGGGGGCGGCGTGCGGGACATCGCGCGCAACCTGGAGCCGGCGCTGGCGACGTTGGCAGGGGTGAATACCCTGGTCGTCATCGTGGCGATGAACATCCATCCCTCTGCTCATCCGGTGGCCGCGGAGTTTGGGATCCAGTTGATACCCTACAGCCGCATCAACCGCGAACGAGAGTAGCTTCGGATTCGGTGGAGCATCTGGAGTTTGACACCCGGCCCCCCTGTGCTATACTTCACATCACAATCAAACAGACACCTTCGGGGCAGAGTGAGGGGGGCCACAGCGCCCCCCAATTCTCGACCGGCGGTATGGCCCTCACGGGCCGAGCCCGCGAGCGCGTGGCTGAGGAACCAGGTTTCTGCGAGAAATCGGGTGCGGTAGCCAGGCGCAGATCCGGTGTGAAGCCGGAGCCGACGGTATAGTCCGGATGGAAGAAGGTGCGCGACCATGGCCCATTGGCGGGCTTATGTGGCTGCGTGTGACCCCGGGGTAGTTCGCCCTGGGGTTTTTCTTTTTGCGTTGGAACGTTGCACGCGCAGCGTCCTAACGTTCAACTTGGAACGGGAAATGACGCTTCAGGATTTCTGGCGCGCGCCCGCACGGGCGGGAAAGCGGCTCCTGCGGATCGATCTGATACTGGCGCCGTTGGTACTGACGGCTGCCGTGGTGGGCTGGGAGTGGCTGGTGCGCTGGCAGGGCTACCCGCCCTTCACCCTGCCCGGCCCGGAGCTGGTGTGGGCGCGCTTCACCGCGCTGCTGGCCGATGGCCGGCTGCTCTACCATGCGCGCGCCACGTTGGGCGAGATCTTCGGCGGGCTGGCGCTAGGCCTGCCCCTGGCCATGAGCATTGGCTACGGCCTGGCCAAGTCACCGCTGCTGGAGCGCATCCTGTCACCCTACATCGTGGCCTCGCAAGCGGTGCCGATCGTCGCGCTCGCGCCGCTGCTGGTGATCTGGTTTGGGTTTGGCGGGCTGTCCAAGGCGCTGGTGTGCGCGCTCACGGTCTTTTTCCCAGCGCTCGTGAACACCGTTGTGGGAATCCGCTCGGTCGAGCCGGATCTGCGCGCGTTGATGCGTTCACTCCAGGCGAACCGCTGGCAAACCTTCACCATGCTGGAGGCGCCGGCTGCGCTGCCCGTGCTGTTCGGCGGGCTGAAGGTGTCGGTGACGCTGGCGGTGATCGGCGCGGTGGTGGGGGAGTTCGTCGGCGCCGACCGCGGGTTGGGCTTCCTGATCAACCTGGCCCGCGGGATCCTGGATACCCCGATGCTGTTCGTGGCGCTGTTCAGCCTGGTGTTTATCGCAGTCGCGCTGTATACGGCGGTGGCGGTGTTAGAGTATGTGGTGCTGAAGTGGCGGCGGGCGGAGTGAACAACGAATGAAACAGCGAATGGGGAAAACAACGAATCGGCGAATCAGCAAACCAATTTACGCATTGGGGCAAAAGCCGCACGTGGAGCAGGCTTTCCAGGCTGCTCGGCAGGCTTTCAAGCCTGCCCCACGTGTCACTCTTACCACAATGCCAATTCACCAATCTACCAATCTACCAATTTACCAATCTACCAATCTACTAACCGGAGGATGTCATGAAACGAGTTCTTTTACCTGGCATTGTCTGCATGATCGCGCTGGCAGGCTGTTTTCCGGCGATGCCTGCGCCGGCCGTGCCCGTTTCGGAGGCAACCGCGCCGGCTGAAGTTGTGCTGACGCCGATTACACTGGCGATGGGTTACATCCCGAGCGTGCAGTTTGCGCCGTTCTATGTGGCCCAGGCGCGCGGCTACTTCCAGGACGCCGGGCTGGCCGTCACTTTTCGCTATGGCTTCGAGACCGACCTGCTCAAGCTGGTGGGCACCGATGAGCTCCAGTTCATGATCGGCAGCGGCGAGGAGGTGATCCTGGGGCGCAGCCAGGGATTGCCGGTGCGCTACGTGATGCGCTGGTATCGCCGGTTCCCGGTGGTGCTGTTCGCCAAGGCAGAGCAGGGAATCGAGTCGCCCGCGGACCTGGCGGGAAAGAAGGTCGGCATTCCCGGTCTGTTCGGGGCCAGCTACGTGGGCTGGGAGGCGCTCGTGTACGCCAGCGGGCTGGATGCGGCCCGCGTCTCCCTCCAGAGCATCGGCTTCACGCAGGCGACCGCGGTGAGCCAGGACCAGGTGGACGCGGCGCTGGATTACGTCGTCAACGGGCCGGTGCAGTTGCGGCTGGCGGGCCAGGCAGTGACCGTCATCCCGGTTTCCGACTTCGTCGACCTGCCCTCTAACGGCATCATCACCAACGATCAGACCATCGAGGCGCAGCCTGAGCTGGTTCAGGCGCTGGTCACCGCGGCGCTGCATGGACTGGCCGACACGCTGGCCGATCCCAATGCCGCGTTCGACATCAGCCTGCAAGCGGTGCCCGAAGCAGGCGGTGACCAGGCCCAGGTCAGCCGGGCCATTTTCGACGAGTCGCTGAAGCTGTGGCAGGCCGATACCGTGGAACTGGGCCACTCCGACCCGGCCGCGTGGGCCACAGCCGCCGAGTTTATGAAGCAGATGGGGTTGATCCAGCAGGCGGTGAATCCGGATGAGTTGTATACGAATGAGTATGTGAGGCGGTAGCAAGGCGAGTGGTAGATTAGTGAATTGGTAGATTAGTAAATTGGTAGATTGGTAAGGTGGTGAATTGATCGGGTGTCCACTCATTCATCGACCGCCGTTCCACGGCTCAATCTACCCGATCTACCGACTCCCGATCTACCAGCTACCAATCTATCGACTCCCAATTTACCAGCTACCAATCTACCAATTTACCAGCTACCAATCTACCAGCTACCAATCTACCAATTTACCAGCTACCAATCTACCAACCAATCATGCCACCACTTCTCGAAGCGATTGAACTGCACAAGACCTTCCTGGATCCCAACCGGGCGGCGATGCTCGCGCTGGACGGCCTCTCGTTGGCGGTGGCTGAGGGGGAGTTTCTGGCCATCGTCGGGCCATCGGGCTGCGGCAAGAGCACCCTGCTGCGCCTGCTGAGCGGGTTGGAGCAGCCGCTGTCCGGGGAGGTGCGTCTACGCGGCCAGCCGCTCACCGCGCCGCGGCGGGAGATCGGATTCGTCTTTCAACGGGCGAATCTGATGCCCTGGCGCACGGTGCTGCGCAACATCGCGCTGCCGCTGGAGGTGAACCACACGCCGCAGGTCGAAGTGCTGGCGCGGGCCGAGGCGTTGGTCTCGTTGGTGGGGCTGGACGGCTTTGCCGGCGCGTATCCCAACCAGCTTTCGGGTGGGATGCAGCAGCGGGTGGCGCTGGCCCGCGCGTTGATTCACGAGCCGAGCGTACTGCTGTTGGACGAGCCGTTTGGCGCACTGGACGCGCTCACGCGCGAGCGCATGAACAGCGAGCTGCTGCGTATCTGGAGCTTGCGTCGCCCGACCGTCGTCATGGTGACGCACAGCATCAGCGAGGCGCTTTTTCTGGCTGATCGCGTGCTGGTGATGACGCCCAGGCCGGGGCAGATGCGGGCGGAATTTCCCGTCCCGCGCCCACGCCCGCGCGATCCGGCCGTCATCACCGAGCCGGAATTCGCTCACCTGGCGCGCCGGGTGCGCGCTGAGATTGTGGAGTAGCGACAAAGTGAAGATCCTCTATCTTTCCGCCGAGGTGGTACCCTTTGCCAAGACCGGCGGCCTGGCCGACGTGGCCGGCGCGCTGCCCAAGGCGATCCGGGCGCTGGGGCACGACATCCGCGTGGTGATGCCACGCTACGGCCGGGTGGACGTCGAGAAGTTCGGCCTGAAGCGTGTGCTGGACGCGGTGAACGTGCCGATGGATGAGCGCGTCGAGCAGGCCGCGATCCTGGAGGGCAGCATCGGGACAGGCGCCACGGAAACCCCGGTGTACTTCGTCGACAGCGCGCGCTACTTCGATCGTCAGGGCATCTACATGTACCCGGACGACGCCGAGCGCTTCATCTTCTTCTCGCGCGCCGCGCTGGAAATGTGCCGGGCGTTGGACTGGCGCCCGGACGTGATCCACTGCAACGAGTGGCACACCGCGCTGCTCCCTAACTGGCTCAAGACCGTCTACCGGGCGGATCCGGCGTGCGCGGAGGTCGCCACCTTGTACACCGCGCACAACCTGGAATACCAGGGCGTTTTCGGCTACCGCGTGCTGGAGATCGCCGGGCTGGCGGAGATGGGCTACATCGCGCACCCCGACGTGGCGCCGGACCTGAACTACGTCGTGGACCTGATGGCGCGCGGCCTGCTTTTCGCCGACATCATCAACACCGTCAGCGAGACGTACGCGCAGGAGATCCTCACGCCGGAGTACGGGCAGCGGCTGGACCCGATCCTGCGCGACCGCCGCGATCGCCTGTTCGGCATCCTGAACGGCATCGACACCGAACTGTACGACCCGGCTACCGATCCCCACATCGCGGCCCAGTTCGACCTCAACAGGATCGCCGCGCGGGGGGCCAACAAGGCGGCATTGCAGGCGGAGGCCGGGTTGCCGACCCGCGGGGACGTGCCACTGGTCGGCGTCGTGTCGCGGCTGACCGACCAGAAGGGCTTCGACCTGATCAGCGCGGTCGCCGACCCGCTAATCCAGCAGTTGGGCTGCCAGTTTGTGGTGATGGGCACCGGCGAGCTGCGCTATCACGACATGCTCAACGCGCTGGCCGCGCGTTACCCCGAGCAGGTGAAGGTGTTCTTGACCTTCAACCGGCCGTTGGAACAGCGCATCTACGCCAGCAGCGACATCTTCCTGATGCCATCCCGGTTCGAGCCGTGCGGACTCAACCAGATGGTGGCGATGCGCTACGGCGCGGTGCCGGTGGTCCACGCGGTGGGCGGGCTGGCGGACAGCGTCGCCGACTACACCCCCGAGACCGGCCTGGGCAACGGGTTCAGCTTTGTCCGATACGATCCGATGGCGCTCTACACCGCGTTGGTGCGGGCCGTGGAGGCATATCGCCACCGCGATCTGTGGGCAGAGTTGGTGCGCCGGTGCATGATGACCGACTTCTCCTGGGACCGGTCCGCCGAGAAGTACGTGGACCTCTATCACCGGGCGTTGGCGATCCGCCGGGAGGCGCCGCGCACGCTGGAGGACTACGCGTTGCGGCGGTGAGCAGGCGGCAAGGGGCAAGGGGCAAGTTGGCAAGTTGGCAAGTTGGCAAATCGGCAAATGGCAAATCGGGCCCGGGCATTCACAGGACGTGGTCCAGGGGGCTGCGGACGGCCAGGCCGTCGCGCCGGAGGACGTGCCCTAGCGATCATGGGACCGATTTGAAGGCGGGCATCGCGAAGTTCTGTCAACAGCACCCCCAAACGAGCCTCATTTATGACATCAAACACAAGACGGCGGCGATTTTGCAGCGTGAACTCGACCAAGATGCTGACTGGAACACGTTCACGCAGTTGGCTAACCAAACCAAGCGCCAGGTTCAACAAATGGCTTTGGCGGCCTTGTTTCCGCCCAACCAAAAGACCAAAGCCCGCTACCTGAACGGGGATGTCTTGGTCACCTGGGGCCAAAAGATGTTGACTTTTCTCGACGCGCTTCAGGCCGCGCGGGAGCCGACCTTTGATCGAGAACTTGTCCAGGAGAAGTTGGGCTGGGTGACCGGCTTTCGGTCACAGTTGGCAAAGTGGGGCGAGCTCTTTGCAATCATTGCGGCCGCCGAAAGTTTTGACAGACACCACGATCTCTACCGGGAGGCGCATCTTGAATTGGAGAAACATCTGCTGCCGCTACCGGCACAGACGGAACGCACCCAAAGGGTGCGCCGCGAACTGGTTGCTTTTGTAGCCGAGCAAGCAGCCCAGGTCCACCCTGACGAACGTCTGCTGGGCAGCAGTGAA